>JAYVXK010000401.1:0-6600 GCA_043785265.1 Myxococcales bacterium
CCTTTGTATGCGCTGCGTGTTTTTCGTCGTCGCGCCGAACTCACTCGCTTGGTGGCGCTGCGAAAAGAAGAAGCCGCGCGCGCGCGTCAACGCGCGGAAGACGCGCTCATTGCGTTTGCCGAGCGAGCACGTCCCGCCGCAGAACAAGCCGGATCGCGCGCGCTCGAGACCGTGCGCGCGGCAGAAGAGTTGATGAAGTCACGTGACAGCGGAATGGCCGCCGAGATGGACACTCATCGCGGTCAGACGGCAGGTGTCGACGAGCGACTCGTGGAGGTCGAGATCGAACTGGCGGCAGCGCAGGCCGAAGAGAAGCGCATCGCCGAAGAACTCGCCCGCGCCGTCGAAGTGAAGCAGCGCGCCGAGGCGAAGTTGAAACGTGTGGACATCGAGATCCGCAACGCGATGCAGATGCTCGAGCACAAGAGCGCACCATGACAGACGCGGTACAGGCGCAGATCGAAGCTCGCAGCGCAGAAAAATCTGCCATCGTCGATGAACTCGCCCGACACGCGAACGTCCTCGCGGAGATTGAGCTCCGGCTTGCCGTCGCACGGAGGAAAGTCGCCGAAGTGCAACAGCGCGCGAGCACGTTGCGCAACGAGCGCGCACACATCGACAGTCAATTTCAGCGGCGCGCAGGGACTCGCGGTGCTGGCGTGGAGGACGCCCGCAAGCAACTGCGCAGCGCACTCGTCGACTTCGGGCGCCAGTCACTCGCGAGCGCGCCACCAGAACTTGCCAGCTCAGTCCTCGAAGTCGCTCGCGTCGAGGAAGCCGCGCAACGCGCCGACCGCGCTGTACGCGCCCACGAAGCCGCCATCACGAGTGCTGATCAAAAGAAGTTGATGCAAGGCATCGTCGTCGCCGCAGGATTCGCCCTGCTGATTTTGGTGCTGCTCTTTTTTCCGTTTATTTACCGCTCAATCGTCGTCAGCGATCCAACGGCGCCGTAGCGTCTTTCGCTCGCAGCAACACCACGACCGCCATGATCATCGTCGCCGAAAAAAACCACACGTTCGTCACGAGAGTGCCAAACATGTGGATGCCGACGACGAGCAAGACACCCAGCCAATAAGGCCGTCGCAGCAAGAGCACGACCGCGAGAGTGAGTTCTGCGACGACCGCGAATGCAGCAAGCGCGCTGTCGATCGCCAACGACGCGAACATCTGCCGAACGAAGTGCGGATACGGCCAGTCGAGCGATCGCGCGAGGTACTCCGTGCGAACGAAAATGTGGCCGCCACCTAGCCAATCGGGATTGAGCTTCATGATGGCTGTCGCAAAATAGATCCACGCGATTTGGAAGATCAAAACATCGCGCACCCACTTGGGGCGTCGATCGCTCGAGAACGGTCCTCCTTCGCAATGCGCGAGCACGACCCACACGACGGCGACCATGTAGTAGTCGTTGAGGCTGAAGTAGCCGACGGCTTCCATCAACCGGAGACCCGCTGCGAGCATGCCGAACGCCCACACGCGTTGGCCGCGGACCAACTGAATACCCGCGACGATGAGGCCTACTTGCACCGCCATCAACACGGGATCCCGCGCGTGCGGCGTCCAGATGCGCGAGTGCTCGGTTGCGCCGATCGCGAGATCGGTCAGATCGTAGAGAAGCCAAATTGCCGCAAAAAGGCGTCGAAAACGCGGCAGCGCGTCGCTCTCGTCCTCGCGCGCGAGCCACGCGGCGAAGCGGTCCGCGATCGGTTCACGGGCAGTCGATGCTGCGCTCAACGATCTCTCCCTGCGCCGTCGCGCACTCCAGGTGAATCTTCGTCGGACCCGTCTTGTACGTGCACGCGGCCTTGGCTCCGGTCTCCCAATGAGGCATGTCGTTGTAGACCGTGTCCCACTCGAGCGGCGCGCCGCGGTCGTGCCAACGGCGAACCGCCTTGCCTTCGATCGAGAGCGGCGGATCGAAGGTCACTTCGCAACGATCAATCCGAATCGCGAACATGTCCCACGACATGGCCACACGCTGCGGAGCCACCGAAAAGAGGCGAAAACCGCGCCGCAGTTGAATGACTTGCGCCCCGGCTTGCACCACGACCAGAAGGCCGAGCACTGCGCCGAAGTACGCGAGTCGCCTAGGAGTCACGGTTTCTTCCCGCGCTTCGTCACCGGGGCGACCTTGGCAGGTGCAGGCGTCGGCACCTCGCGCGCAGGAATCCTTGGCTCGCGCATGCCCATCTGAAGTCTGCGCATGACGGCGCGCTTCTGTCTGTCTTTGTATTTCGCGTGCGAGGCCTCGCCGAGTTCGTTCTTCGACTCGGTCTCTCGGTCGATGACCTGAAATTCGCAAATCACGAACACGACTGGCGACAGATCCCAAGCCCCTGCTGGAGCGCGCTCCAAGACGTTGCGCGGCAGTCGAACTGGCAAGTCCACTACGAAGTGAATGACTCGATAGTTGTCTGCACTAAATCGATTGTCGCTCGGGGTGAGGTCGTCGTCTTTGCCCGCCTGCATTTCGGGCAACATTGGCGCCAAATGCGGGGCTTTTTGGCAATAGCTCTTGAAGTGAAACATCGAGTTGATGCTCTGATTGGGCATCACGTAATTGAATGGGAAGAGTCGAGTCGTCAGATATTGGATTACCGGAAAGATGTCGTCGTAACTCCGAGTCACAATCCGAAATCTCAGCTTGTCGTAGATCTGCGCCGCGACCGTCTCCTGCTTGGAGAGCAACTTCGTGTAGAGCGAGTCTTTGTTCTTACGCCCGCCGATGAATTCGAGAATCGGAAACCCGCCGGCGAGCATGGCCCCGATGACTCGGTAGACCTTCTCCTCGACCATGTGAAACACCTCTTGGTCCGAGAGCGGCAGCATGAAGAGCAACTCGCGCCCGTCGAGGTGGTGGATGATGTGCATGCACTTGAGGATCGTGCACGCGCACGTCTGTCGATGACCGCGACCCGACGCGACCATGAGCAACTCTTCGACAGTGGCTTGTTCAATGGGTTTTGGAATCGGAAACTCGAAGTGCCGACGCAAGTAGGCAATGGCCTGCTCTTTGATCGCGTCCATGCGTTTGCGATCGGCGGGCTCGTCTGGGTGGAACTCTTGCGCGCGCAAGAATTCGTTGATGGGTTTTTCGTCGTCGAAGTTGAGTCGATGCCAATCGATCACAGAATCGCCGCGCAAAATCAGGCGAACCGCCTCGAGGTCCATCAACGAGAACTCGCTCAACGTTTTGAGCCGCTCGGCTTTTAGCGGAGGACTGTCGGACGAAGGGCGGCGAGATTCAGCCATGCACGTGGACCGAGATGTATGACAGATTGGCCCAAGTCCCTATGGAGATCTCGACCGCGATTCATACGGCGCTCGAGAGCGTGCGCGAACATTGCGACAACCAGGCGCGTCTGAGGGCTGATCCCGTTGGCGCAGTGCATCGTTTCGATGATCCGCTCGATCGTGAGATCGCAGGTTTGGTCGCAGCGTGCATCGCGTTTGGAAACGTGAAGACGATTCGCGACAAACTCGAAGACGCCCTCGAGCGCATGGGGCCTAGTCCAGCGCGAGCGGGAGACGATCCTCGTGGTCTCAAGGCACGTTTGCGCGGCTGGAAGCACCGCGTGTTTTTGGGAGACGACATCGCGCGGCTCGTCATCGGCGCGCGCCTCGTGCAGATCGCACACGGATCTCTCGGCGAGCGCTTTGCGAGCGATTGGGCAGCGACCCTCGACCTGCGCGAGGCCCTTGCTCGTTTCGTCGATGCGATTCGCGATGCGGGGAACCTCCACGCGTCCGGCGGAAGCGGACGACGTGGTCCTGCGCACCTGCTCGGCAACCCGCGGGGCGGCAGCGCAAACAAGCGATTGCTCCTCTACTTGCGTTGGATGATCCGACCGGCAGACGGTGTCGACTTTGGTCAGTGGCCGCTGTCGCCGAGCATCCTGCTGTGCCCAGTCGACACGCACATTCACAAGCTCTCTCGCAATCTCGGGTTCACCCAGCGAACGGACCTCTCGTGGAAGACGACTCTCGAGATTGGCCGCGCTCTCGCGAAACTCGATCCAAACGATCCGGCAAAGTACGACTTCGCGCTCTGCCACATGGGCATGTTGCAGCGGTGTCCATCGCGTCGCGATCCCGTGCGCTGCGAGGGGTGTGGCGTGATGCCCGTGTGTCGTCACTGGCAGCGGGGCGAAACTTCGCGATCTCGATCGACGCGTGGATCAGCCAAGAAAATAGGGCCGTGAGCGGTTGACCGTGAAGGCAAGCTTGTTGCTATGGTGCGCTCCGTTGTCATGAAGCGCGGACTCTTTTCCATTTTACTGGCCGCACTCTCCGTGACCGCATCGGCGCGCGCTGACCTACCGCCGGCGCCACCGAGCGCTGTGTATTCTTCGCCCATTGGCGCCACGCTCACGCAAGCGCAAGCCGTCGCGATCTTTCGCACTCGAGGACTCGACCTGCTCATTGCCGACGCGGCGATGATGAACGCAGAAGGCGACGTTGCTGCGGCAGACCACGTCCCGAACCCCTACGTCAGCGTGGCTGCCGGCCCCGCGTTCAACTATCAGCCGGACACTCCAAATTGCGTCGGTTGCGCCAAATACAGCCTTGGTTGGGCGATCGGCGACAACGGGGCGATCCTCGATTCGGTGAGCAACAAACGGGGTCTGCGGCTCGATGTCGCGCGCCACGCGCTTGCGGTCGCGCGGCTCTATCGTCTCGATGCGCAGCGCGTGCTCGAGTCGAGCGTGAAGCAAGCCTACGTGCAAGTGCAGGCCGCAAAGGCGCAGCTCGATCTCACGCGCTCGATGCTGGCGACGCTCCAGAGGTCGCTCGATCTCGCACGCTTGCGGTACCCGCAGATCATCACCGAAGCAGACCTCGCTCGCACTGAAGTTCAAAAGCTCGAAGGTGACGCTGCAGTCACCAATGCGGTCGCGTCTCTGCGCATGACGCAAGCCCAGCTCGCGTTTCTCCTTGGCGAACGCACGATCGCCCCTGATTTTGCAGTCGATCCGCTCGATTTCAGTGTGCCGGCGTCTTTGGAGAACTCCACGGAAACAGACTTGGTCGCGCTGGGTTTGCGGTCTCGCCCTGACCTTCGCGCTCGCGAATATGATCGCACGCGCGCGTTGGCTTTTGTCGAACTCGCCGAGCGACAGCAGGTTCCCAATGTCGCTCTGTCACTTCAGTACAGCGCAGTGGGCTCGGGTCGCGACGCCGCAAGTCCAAGCGTGCTCGTGATCAATGCATCGGCGACGCTGCCGATCTTTTACCAGCAGGGCGGAGAGATCATGCGCGCGGAAGCCGACGTCACGCGTACGACGCTCTCTCAGGCGAAGGCCGAGTCGATCGTCGCTGCAGACGTGGGCCAAGCGTACGCCGCGTATGTTTCGTTTCGTCACATGGTCGAGCGCATGCGCGTGGGTGGGTTGCTCGACCGAGCGCGAACCGCGCGCGACATCCTCGAACTTCAATACCGCGCAGGGTCGGCGTCGCTCGTGAACTACCTCGACGCGCAACGCACGTACATCGCGACGAACCAAGAGTTCATTGGTGAACTCGCGGGCTATTGGGTCTCCATCGATCAACTCGAGCAAGCGGTCGGGACTCAGGTGCAGTGATGCGTCTCCACATCGCCCTCGTGGCCACAGTGTTTTTGAGCCTGTTTGTAGCCAGATCTGTGCACGCAGACAATGCACCGGTCGCTCCTGACGGCGTGCTTGTACCTCTGCCCCCTGAGCTGCCAACGACACTGACGCTCGATGACACGCTCCGGATTTTCCGCGCGCGCGGACTCGATCTGCTCATCGCCGACGCACAAGTGAACGCGGCAGAGGGCGATGTTCATGCAGCGCGCGCCGTGCCCAATCCCAACGTGAGCGCGGGCGCAGGCCCCGTCTTCAACTACAGCGCCAAAGAGACCACCGATCGTCCGTGCCCTGGATGCCAGCAATACGCTGTGCAATGGGGTATCTCCGACAACGGCGCGATCTTCGATTCGCTGAGCGGCAAACGCGGTCTGCGCATCGATGCATCTCGCGCAGCGCTCAAGTCTGCGCGCCTCACGCGGACGGATGCCGAGCGGCAGTTGATCGCGCAGGTGAAGCAAGCGTTCATTGGGGTGGCGCTCGCGAAACAGGCGCTGGAGTTTTCGCAAGAAGTGCAAAAGAGTCTCACCCAGACGCTCGACCTCTCGAAGCTGCGCTATCCGAGCGTGATCAACGAGGGCGATCTCGCGCGCATCGAAGTGCAGAAACTGGAAGCCGACCAAGGCGCAGACGGCGCGCAATTGACCGTGCGGCAGGCACAAGTAGCGCTCGCGATGTTGCTCGGAGTCCGCGGAGCCGTGCCTGATTTCGATGTCGATCGCAGCTTGGACAAGTTCGTCGTGCCGAACATGCTGACGGCAACCAGCGAGCAAGATCTCTTCAACAAGGCGATCGAAGCCCGCCCCGACCTCAAGAGCGCGCTCGCACAAATGGATCGCGCAGACGCGTCGCTCGCTCTCGCAGAGCGGCAGCGCTTCCCCGACGTCGCACTATTTGCACAATACACGCAACTCGGCATGGGTCAGAACGTCGGACAGCCGATGAACCTCATCTTCGGTTTGAGCATGAACTTGCCTGTGTTCTATCA
>JAYVXK010000402.1:0-1948 GCA_043785265.1 Myxococcales bacterium
GTCTGCACCATCACTTCTTGTGCTTCGATACCTACTGCGCGAAGCAGCGTGATGAGCAAGATCGCTTTGTCGTCGCAGTCACCCTCGCGTCGCGCGAGCAACTGTTGCGGACGGTTGGGCAACCAATATTCGCCGCTCGTGTAGTTGACGTATCGAATGTCGTCCGACACGAAATCAAAAATCGCGCGGAGCTTGTCGTCGCGAGTGGTCTTGCCTTTGGTGAGCTGCGCCGCGAGCCGCTTGACCTGTTCGTCAGGCTCGGTGAAGCCCTTCACGGCCTCACGATACCAACCGCGAAAGTCTTCCCAACTCTTGAACGTCGAGCCCACGATCACAGGCACCGTCTCAGTCATCGCGGGCGCGAGCGGCTCTTCCGCTATCGTGACCGGCTTTTGCCAAACCAGGCGAGTCACGTGTCTACCGTTTTCGTCTTTGTCGGTGCGCTCGAAACTACCGGCAGCTGCGTTGATCACATCGACGTAGATCGGATGCTCGGGCGGAGCTTCGATGTCGACCTCGTTGTAGATGAGCGGGTGCACGCTCGTCGCGCCCGCGTAGTCCAGAAAGTAGTACGGGGGATCGCCACGACCACCGACCGCGTGATCGGTCCACGTGCGCACCGCCACCTCGACGACGTCTCCAGGTTCGAGCTCGGGCCAGCGAATTCTAGGCCGATCGCCATCGTTTTTCTCTTCGAGTGGGAACGCCGTGCCGCCATCTTTGCGATGGACTCGTGCGCGCAAAATCTCAGTCTCGTCACCCTCGGCGGGGATCTCTTCGACGAGCTCTTCTTGCGTGCGCGGTGCGATCACGATCTCGCGCGCATAGTGAATGAGCTGCGACACGCGGCGGTCGGAGTGCATCATGACGGCGCGCACCCAATGCAACTCACGGTCGGCGACGTCAGGCTGTTTGGGGACGCCCAGTCGACGCGCGAGGATGACACTCGACGCGACCATGTACTTTTCGTCGCCCTGTTGCGCAGCCTGTGCGCCACCCGCCGCGGTGTAGAGATCAATCTGCGCGCGGTATCGCGGCTCAGTCGGCGACAACTCGCGGGCGCGCTGCAACGCGATGAGCACGAGCTTGTTGCTCTCCACTGGCGCGTTGGTCGTCTTCATTTCGTCGGCGAGGCCTGACCAAACCTCTGCGCGATTGGGGCACCAATCGGTGAGCTGACCAAAGAACGCTCGCGAGGCGTCGTGTCGACCCGTGTGAGCGATCACTTGCGCGATCGCGATGCCATCGTCGTCGTCTTCGAGTTGAGCAAACGAACGTTTGGCCGCGACCACCGCGTCGGCGTCGCTCTTTTTGGCCATCGTCGCGACATATGAACTACCTAAAATGCCGCGGGTTGCGAGCTTTTCGTAGGCGTCATTGGCGCGCGCGGGATCGAACGACGAAGCCACCGAAGCCAACTCCGTGAGCGCCACAGTCGGCGCAGTCGCAGGCGATGCGTCCACCAAAGCTGCGAGTCTACGCATCGCGCTCAAGCGAAGCGCGTCAGTGCCGAGCGACTCCTCGATGGTCGCCATGAGCAGCACTGCCTCAGAGTCCGTCTTCCCAGCGAGCACCGTCGTCGCGCCTGCCATTGCCCAGTCGGGCATGCGCGCGTTCATGTGCTGCGCGAGAATGCGTCGGTCCGTGAACGCTTTGCTGCGCGTGTCGCCTGATTCGTCGGCTCGCTTGCGCGCGAGATTCAACCACCCGCTGCGATTGGCTCCGCTTGGCGCAATCCACGCTGCCATCGCCAGACGATCTGCATTCAGCGCGGTGGCGGTCAGAGCGTCCAGCAATCCGGACGCGCGCGGACTCTTTGCGTCGTCCGCTCCTGCCAAAGTGCGCACGACGATCGCGTCGAGCTGCGCGTCCGCGTCCGGAGATGCCTTGAGCGCGCGCGCGAGCGGCGTCACCAATTTTTCGATCTTGGCGTGGTTGGTCGTTGGCG
>JAYVXK010000403.1:0-6590 GCA_043785265.1 Myxococcales bacterium
CGAAGACTCCAACTTGTGTTTTTCAGCTCCGGGAAAAGCTGAAGGACAGGCACCCCTCCATCCGCCGTCCGCAATCGCGACCGCTTATTCCCGTTCCCACTCCGCTCCCGTCTTGGTCATCAGTAAATCTGATGGCACATCCGAACTGGTGACTTTCCCAACGGATGGTCCACGCGCATCGTTCCACCATGGCCCAGTCCACCGCCAGCCCTGTTTCCAGCCCGCTTCTTCTGGGTCGTTTTGCTTCGGTCCTCATCCCGCTCGTTGCGATCGGCACACTCCTTCTTGGCGTGTCGTCCGCGATCGCGCTGCTTGCTGGGGTGGCCATTGCGCTGACACTGGGCAATCCGTGGACGACACAGACGCGGGCGCTCGCGCAGAAGTTGCTGACCTGGTCGGTGGTGGGACTGGGCGCTGGGATGAATCTCGCCGTCGTGGGCCGCGTGGGGCTTCACGGGTTCGGGTATACCGCCGTCGGGATCGCGACTGCGCTGGTGCTGGGAACGTTTCTCGGGCGGCGGCTTCGGGTTGCGCCAGACACGTCTCTGCTCGTGACGGTAGGCACGGCCATTTGCGGAGGTAGCGCGATCGCGGCGGTGGCTCCGGTCATTGGCGCCAAAGATCACGACGTGTCGATGGCGCTCGTCACCGTCTTTCTGCTCAATGCGATCGCGTTGCTGATCTTCCCAACGATTGGTCATCACTTTCATCTGGAGCAGGACGCCTTCGGTCTCTGGTGCGCACTCGCCATCCACGACACCAGCTCGGTCGTCGGAGCGGCCGCGCAATACGGAGATCGCGCACTCGAGGTCGCGACCGCGGCCAAGCTCGCACGTGCGCTTTGGATCGTGCCGGTCGCGTTTGCGATCGCGACTCTCCGCGCGCGAGCGGCGAAGTCCAATGTCGCTGCTGCACCCATCAAAGCGAAACGGCCCTGGTTTATCGCGGGATTCGTCGCGGTCGCGGCGCTCGTCACGTTTGTGCCCGCCCTACGTGGCGCAGGGCAACTGGTATCGAGTGTGGCGCATCACGCGCTCGCGGTGACGCTCTTTCTGATGGGGCTTGGGTTGTCTCGACCTGCGCTACGCGCGCTTGGGGTTCGACCGTTCCTCCAAGCGGTCACGCTCTGGATCGTGCTAGCGAGTGTAACACTCGGAGCGATCCTACTTGGGTGGATCGCATGACTTGACGGCGCGACTCGCGAGCGGCTCGAAGTATTGCTCCCGGCTCGCGCAGCGGCCTTCCCATTGAAGAGTGGGAAGCTTCGCTTGCCCGCTGGCGGAGCCTTGTTTCGGGTTCGCGATCGCTGAGCTTTGCGTTAACGACCATTCGATGCTTTAGCTGAGGCGATAACATGGACTTATCGGCCCTCACCATCCAACAGCTCCGCTACCTTCTCGCGGTCGATCGCCACCGCTCTTTTCGCGACGCAGCCCTCGAGTGCCACGTCTCGCAACCAGCTCTCAGCATGCAGATCAAACGACTCGAAGAGATCCTCGGGGTGCATGTTTTCGATCGGTCGAGACAGCCGACCGTTCCCACGGACATCGGCTCCGGGATCATCGTCCAAGCCAAGCTTGCGCTTGCTCACTTCGATCGAATCGGCGCGCTCGCAGGACACCAGAGCGAGTTCACGGGGACGTTTCGCATCGGCATCATTCCCACGCTCGTGCCCACACTGGTCCCGCTCGTGCTGCCACCACTCGCGCGAGCGTATCCGCGAATGGACATCGAGTTCGTCGAGATGCGGACGACCAAACTGCTCCGTGGTCTTCGCGAGGGTGCGCTCGATGCAGGGCTCGCGGCGACACCGCTGGACGTGGGAGGTCTCCACGAGCGCGTGCTCTGCCACGAGGCGTTCTATGTGTACCTGCCGGAGGGACACGCGCTTCTCGCTCGCGCGCGGGTTCATCAGTCAGACCTCGTCGATGAACAGGTGTGGCTCTTGAGTGAGGGGCACTGCTTCCGAACGCAGGTTCTTCATCTGTGCAGCGTCGATCGACGCAGACCCGCCAACGGTGCCTGCAGCGTGCGCTTCGACGGTGGGTCGTTCGAGACGCTCGCTGCGATCGTCGACTCGGGAGTCGGCGCGACGATCCTTCCTGAACTCACCGTGCGTTCGTTGTCACCCGCACGACAGTCGGCCCGCGTTCGGCCCTTCGTGGTGCCAGAACCGGTGCGCGAGATCAGTTTTGTCTACGCTCGCGAACACGCGCGGGGACAGCTCGCAGATGCTTTGTTCCAAGCCATGCGCGCGGCTCTTCCACCCGATCTCGTGGGACGGAAACCTCGCAAGTCGTCCATTCTGCGACCGACCTAAGGTTCTATCCGCCTCGGTGCCTATCTCTTAGGTCCTTAGGTTTTTACTTGAACAGGATGGCGTTGCACATCAAGTTGCCGTGCACATTGACGTTGCGTGGCCCATGAAAACAGCCTTGTTCGCCCCACGTCGCGGCGCCAATGAATGGCGCATTGCCTATGCTCTCGCCGAAGAGCCTGCTGACGTCGTCCGTGCGGTTTGCGATCGCGCTCACGCACCCGCCGCAGTAGGTGAGGATGGCGCCGCGGAGAGGCTCCCTCGAATTCCCTCTGGAACCCAAGGCTCGCGCGACGACCTCTTGAGTGCGTTCGAGGAGCACTTCGGGTTTGGAGGTCATGAGAGTGATTTCGTCTCCCTTGGCCATATCCGTGAAGAACGCCAGCGCTCCGCCATCGAGCACCGCTTGTGGATGCGACAAGACGTACCGCTCTACACCGTGAAGGCGATCGATCGCGCGGCCGACCGGGTGCAGCGTGGTGGCTCCAAGGACGACGCCTCCTCTGGCAATGAACGGATCCAGTTTGCCCCAAGTCCAACGATTGTAGACAAGCGCGGCAGGCTCGCCATCGATCTCGTGGACCACTCGACCTTCAGCGCGGGTGATGACGCCTCTGTGGTCGGTTGGTTGATAACCACTCACGAATGCGCCTGAAATATCGCGTTTCGTGCGAAGCCCCACCAGAAGCGCACCGCGTTGTTCGATTTGGCCGTCCAAGAAAACGCGCCACTCTCCAGTGAGATCATTGTCTGCGGCGCTGCCTCCATACACGGGAGGCGCCCGCCCATCGAAGCCGTCGTCGATCCCGTCGAGGATGCTCTCTTCGAAGCCCGGGGTCGCGTGCATGAGGATGACTGTCGGGGCGCCACCCAGGCGTTGTTGCATCTCACGCACGGCTTCTGTCGCGAGCCGTCTAACGATGTTGGCGGTCGCTTCGACTGGCCATGTCTTGAGAGAGGGTGCGGCTACGACGCCGTCGGCTGGGTCTGCAAAAAGCAGGTGCACACCAGATCGAAAACCATCACGACAAAACACGCCTTGAAACGATGTGCTCCCGAAGACCGAGGTTGCTCCGAGTCGTTGCTTGGCGACGGCGAGTACGTCCGCGAGCGGCGCGTCGACTGTTGCATACACGAGGACCCACGCTGCGCTTGCTGGCAACGAGGCTTCCCCCGAATACTCCACCCACTGCATCGAAATTTCCCCGGGCGCGCTCCCCCAAATCAAGTCGAGCGGCTTGCCCCAGAATGTCTCAATCTCCTGGCCGAAGCAATGATGGCAGTTCGCGCGAAATGCTTTCGGCCGAGCCAAACGGCCGGTCTAGGCTCATTTGGGCTCGTTGTGCGTTCGTGAGCGACTTCAGTGACCCGCGAGGAGCGCGTTCAGACGACGCTCGACATCGGCAAGCAACGCCCTCGCCTTCGGCACGCCAAGCGCGAGAACGAGCTTACGGAAGTTGGCCGCCGCGCTACCACCACCACCTTGCGACAACGCAGCGTGCTGCGCGCTCGCAGCAGACGAGTGCTTCGAAGCCTTGCCCTTCTTCTTCTTGGCTTCGGAGCGAATCACATACACGTGCTTGGTTGTGACGCTTAGGCCCCTGGCTTTCGCCTTAGCAACGACGTCCTTGGCTGGCATGGAATGCGGCAAGGTAAGGACGAACGCAGTCTTGGCGCCGCGCTGCTCGACGGGCTTCCGGGTCTTCTTTTTGGGCATCAAACATCCATCGCATACACCCTAGGGGGTATGTCAACAATGACTTAGCTTTAGCTTAGTCAATCGCCCTGAGGTGCCTACTCTACTAAGGTCGTGTGAAGGAGAGGTTAGTCCTAAGACCTAAGTAAAGCTTGCTCGCGTCGTTGCAATCGCTGACCCACTTCGCCTATGTCTTTGGACATGCCGACCCTCACCGACAAGATCGCTCGCCTCACCGAAGCTGCGATGCGCGCACTATCGGCCGAGATTGTTCATGTCATTCGCACCGCGTCGATCGACGAGATTGCGTCAATGAGCAAGACCGTTCCTGCCAAGCGCGGACGACCGTCACTCCCGGTGGGGGCAAAGAAGCAGCCTCGTCGCCGACGCTCAGAAGCAGAGATCAAGGCTTCTTTAGGGCAGATCGTGAGCCTCCTAAAGAAGACACCTGGCCTGCGCAGCGAAGAAATTCAGAAGGCCCTCAAGGTACCCAAGAAAGAGTTGCTCGTGCCGACGTCACTGGGTCTGCAGTTGGGTCAGTTGAAGAAGAGCGGTGTGCGCCGCGCGACTGTGTACTTCGCCGCTTGAGACACGCGTTGGCAGGGCGACGATTCAAGTCGCTAGTTCGATCACCGGGGTGATACGGTCCGCCCGACATGGCCGGCCGTTATGGGATGACATTTGCGAAGAAGCACATCGAGGAAGGTGACTACGACGAAGCCATTCGCGTCACCACCGTGGAGATCGACGCGGGCGCCGGTTTCCCCGAGACCTTCGCCGACCGGGCAACTGCGCTCGACCTGATGGAGCGTCACGAGGAGGCTGCAGCGGACTTCGAGCGCGCGTTGGTGCTCGACCGCACGGAGCAACAGCTCATCACGGAGGACGTGGATGACGCCTATTTCAGCGCTCTGGCGTCGGGCGCTGAAAAAGTCGCGAAGCGCTCGGTGACCGATGCGGTGACCATGTTGTCTCGTTATGCCACGACGATGCCGGAAGGCAGACACTTGGCCGAGGCGGACGAGTGGAAGCTCCGCGTGCGCGGCGAACTCAAGTCATTGCCACAGGGCAAGACCTGACGAAGTTGTCTCGAGCGCCGGGATGCGAGCGTGAGTTTTGTCAGCGTGGTCCAGCCAGAACATTGTCGAACGCGACATCCACGGGAGTCCCAGGTTCTGCCAATGGCGACACGCCAAGGTCCCAGTCTCCCATCACGGCACCGACAGGACTCCCGCTTTGCGCAGTCACGGGTGTTTGGTTGTCCATCGCAAAGCTCAGTGTCGCCGCCGCCGTGATGTCGAGAGCAAGGTCGACGTGGGTCCACTCCTCGGTCGGTCGAACTTGCGCATTGGCGATGCCATTTTTGCCGTTGACTTGGATGCCGGCGATCAATTTGGTCTGACCGTTGATGGGATATGCCGCGAGTTCAACATAAGCGACGATCACACCGTTGGCGTCACGCTCGTAGAGAGAGGCGATCTCTGCTGCGTCATTGAGCGCGGCGAGGTGAAAGTCGAAAGAGATGCCAAATTTGGCGTTAGTTGGCGTGCCAATCCCCGCGGGATGCTCGAAGCGAACGAACGACTTGCCCGCGTCGCTGATCGAGATCTGAGCGCGGAACGAACCCGGAGGTGTCCGCACGAGGGCACCGATACTTGCCAATCCACCTGCCGCGCTATTCGGCAATCCAATGCTGACGGGCAGACCCTGCCTGAAGGCGACCGAGAGATCGCCTTCGTCGAAGTCTTGGCAGAAGAAGGGTGTCGCTGCCTGGGTCTGGCAGAAGGTGTTCTTCACGATCACATCGGCAGCACTCGGGCTGTCGACGACGCCTGAGTCGCTGAGTGGGTGTGGAGCCTCGGTGGGTGTTCCACATCCGATGACGAGCAACCCTACAGCCAAACCGAACGCGCGTTGCGACCCGTCACTCATCGGGCGGCGGTTTCTTCGGAGGGCTGTCTGGTCGTTGCTCTTGTGCATCGGTCACTGGCGGTCTCACTGCAATCAGCCTGGTAGAGGTGGGGCCGGTGCGACGCCCGACTTTCTCCATCGCTCTACGCACCTCGCGAAGATCGTCCAGGAGCTTCTTGTCGTCCTCTACCATGCAGGCGCAAGAGCTGCACGACCCAAGCCACGCCGGCGACCCTCAAATCAGCCGCGTTTTGCGTTTTTTTCGGGGACACCTGGTCGCTCCGGTTACCACGCGCAGCGCAGTCTCGTCGTGATGCGGTCAGCGCACTGACCACGCCCATGATGATTTCTCAGCAAAGCGCGGACTTGTTCGAAGCGCACGCGACTTGCACGCGACTCTCGCATGCGCAAACGGTCCCTCACCATTCTCGCTTCGCTCACGGCTGTTGCTCTGGTGGTTCGTTGTGGTGGCGATGACACTTCGCAACCGGTAGTCGATGCTGGCGGCGATGGCTTCTCGAATGAAGCGTCGGTCGACACCAGCCTCCCCGACACGAGCGTCCCGGATACGAGCACCGCGGACACGACGGTCAGCGACTCCCCTCAAGAAGCAAACTCGGGTGATGCGGGTTTGGTCTGCCCCGATGGTGGAACTGCTGTGGTCGT
>JAYVXK010000404.1:0-1944 GCA_043785265.1 Myxococcales bacterium
GATGCGAGCGCGAGCAGTGGCAACCTCGCAGGCGGGCACTTCAGGCGCACGAGCACGCTGAACATCAAACTCTCACCACGTACACCCACCCAACTGCGACCTTGTCGACCGCGCCCAGCGGTTTGCAGTTCGGCGAGCCATGTCGACCCGTGCGGCGCACCAAGCTTGGCCGCGCGTTTGGCGACGTCATTGGTGGAGGACGTTTCGTCCAGGATCTCGAGCGGTGTACCGAGAGCGCACCCTTTGGCCGCGATGAGACTGCGGACGTCACGCAGATCGAACGGCGTGTCATCTCTCAACTCTCGAAGTCCAATCCAATGTCGCTCGCGATCACCGAGTGCGTCAGCGCCCCTGAGCTGATGACATCCACGCCTGCCTCTGCGAGCTCGCGGATGCGTTCTTTGGTGATGCCGCCAGAAGCCTCGAGCACAGCGCGACCTCGCGTTCGGGCCACCGCTTGGCGGACGAGATCAGTGCTCATGTTGTCGAGCAAGATCACATCTGCTCCTGCGTCGAGTGCGACGTCGAGTTGCTCGAGCGAGTCAACCTCGCACTCGATCTTGCTGGTGTGTGGCGCGCGCGCGCGAGCCCTAAAAATAGCCTCTTTGACGCCTCCCGCTGCGACGATGTGGTTGTCTTTGATGAGCACGGCGCTGCCGAGATTGTCGCGATGATTGTGCCCGCCGCCGGTCCGCACTGCGTATCGCTCGAGCGCGCGCAGTCCTGGTGTGGTCTTGCGAGTGTCGGCGATGCGCGTCTTGCAACCAGTCGGAAGCGCGTCGACATAGGAGCGAGTCATGCTCGCGATGCCACACATGCGCTGGACCAAGTTGAGGGCGGTGCGTTCTCCCATGAGGATGGCGCGCGCGGGTCCAACAGCAGTCCAGAGTCTCGTCTTGGTTTCGGCGCGTTCGCCGTCGCCGAGGGACATCGTCACCTTGACGCGCGAATCGATGCGCTCGAAGACGCGTTGAAATACGCGACCTCCACACACGACGAGACCATGTCGCGCCACAGCATGAGCGACCGATTGAGCCGACTCGGGCACGCACGCTTCGGTGGTCAGGTCACCGGCGGAGAGATCCTCTGCGAGGGCGAGAGTGATGACTGCGTCGAGGGTGATGTCGAGCATGGGGTGGTCTTATCATGGATGCTGCGAAGCGGCTGAAACGCAGCCATTGCGAGGCGCTGCCGTCGGAGGGACGATGCTACTCTCCGCGCATGTCCATGCCACGCACAGTGCCTGCTTTGCATCGCGTGTGTGTGGCATTCGGGTTTTTGGGTCTCGTCTTGGTGGCCTGCGTTGGTGGGCGCACGGACCTCGGTCAAGTGATCATCGTCGATGCGATCGACGCGTCGCCGGACCACCGCATCGTCGATGCCTCCCGCGATCGAGCCGAGAGCAGTACGGACCCAGACGCGTTTGTTTCGTGCGGCTTCGACGGTGATCCATCCCCGGCTGCAACGCACTCGTACGGCGCTTGCGGCGAAGGCGTGAACACCGACCACGCGACCACGGACAACTGCGGGGGTGCGGGTGCCGCGTTCGAATATGTGCCCCTCATGGACGTGGTGGTGTCGAGACTCGAAGTCCACACCACCAACGGCTTCGTCGGTCTGCTCGACAGCAACTGCGATCGACCAGGAAAATTGCTGTTTTTAGGGCAATTGGATGGTCCACCCGACGTGCCGATGTGGCGCGGTGCAGACGTCTTTCCTGTCATTACGGTGAAGGCGAATCATCGGTATTTTTTCTATCAGCGTCCCTCCGCCAATCTGGGCACGATGTGCTCGGTGGCATCGAGTGGTGTGGAGGTGCGTGAGTACACGTCGCCTGGCCCGAGTGGTCCGTGGGATGGTCCGTTCTCGGGTCTTGCGTGGACAGGCCGCGCGATTGGGACATGCCCTTAGTCCCCGTCCGTCCCGGTCCCCGTCCCCCCCCCC
>JAYVXK010000405.1:0-6584 GCA_043785265.1 Myxococcales bacterium
CTCACGCGTGTGCACGATGAATTTGATCGTAGTGACCGGCACACAAGAGGTCGCCGACAACTACGTGACCATCGTCGACGAAGTCACTGCGAGCACGCCAGCGCGCGCGATTGTCGTGTCGATGAAACCGGCCGCGAACGAGAGTCTTCTCGACGGCGATGTCACTGCGGTGGGCGGCGACTCGGCCACCTTCAGTGAGCGAGTGCGCTTGCATGCTTCGGGCGGCGCGTGTGCGCGTGTGGGGAGCGCGGTGGAAGCGTTGCTCGTCCCTGAGATCCCCACGACGCTCGTTTGGTTGGGGCGCGTTCACGTCGAAGACCCCTTGTTCATCGAGCTCGCGAGCTACGCGGAGCGTGTCGTTCTCGACACGGAGTACACGTCGCTTTCGTCGCTTTTGTCGCTCGCAAAATGGACGCGCGCCGAGCACGGACGCCCTGCGATCGCAGATCTTGCGTGGTCGCGCATCGCCACGTGGCAAGAAATGACCGCGCGGTTCTTCGACGATCCCAAGATGCGGGAGCACGCCTTCAAGATCAGCAAGCTCACGATTCAGCAAGCGTCGATCAAGGGCGCCCGTCTTGGTTCAGAGGGCGCGCTTTTCTTGGGATGGCTCGCGACGCGACTTGGGTGGAAGCTCGAACGGCTCGGGGGTGCGCTTCGTCTCAAGCGACCCGACGGCGGCAAAGTCTCACTCACTCTCGTTGCGATCGCACCTCGCGATGGCGTCGCGCCGCTCGCGCTCGCCGGACTGCAATTCGAGGCTGAAAACGAGGGCATCGTCGCCAAGGGCTCGATCACGCGCGAGCTCGCCAGCGGCGCGGCCATTCACGCGGAGACCGCAGACGCAGACGTGTTGCGTTGGCAGTTGGACGTGGACCTTCCCTGCTCCACGGAGCAAGTCGTGCGCATGGGCCCAAACAAAGGCAGCCGCTATCTAGAGCGTGTGCTCCACCGTCCCGGCGGAGATCCAGCGCTCGCAGACTCGGTGGTTATCGCAGAAGAGCTCAACGACGACGGCGTGGTGTGCAGTTAGTGTATCGAACACACGATGTGAGGCGACGATGACGACGAAGGTTGTGCCGGGCATGCTCATTGCGGTTCAAACCGCCGACGACGTGGCACGTGAAGCGTCGACGAGAATGGCCAAGTCATTGCGCGAGGCGATCGAAGCGCGGGGCTCGGCAACACTGGCGCTCTCGGGTGGCGAAACGCCAAAAGCCGCGTACGCGAAGCTCGCGAAAGAGCCACAAATCGAGTGGTCGAAGGTCCATGTTTTTTGGGTGGACGAGCGAGCCGTGCCGCCAACCGACGCTCAATCGAACTACCGATGGGCCAAAGAGACACTGCTCGATCCAGCCAAAATCTCTGATGAAAATGTTCATCGCATGGGCGCGGACGGCAAAGACCTCGAGCAGGCGGCGCGCGAATATCAATCGCTGCTCGAGACGAAAGTGCGCCCCGGACCAGGCAGCGTGCCCTCGTTCGATGTCATGGTTCTCGGCATCGGAGACGATGGTCATACGGCGTCGCTTTTTCCGGGCAACGCAGCGGTGGATGTCACCGACCGTTGGGTGCTGGCGATCGGCGAGACACCTGGACGCGAGCCACGTTTGACCCTCAGCGCGCCAGTGATCGAACAAGCACGTGCTGCATTCATCTTGGCGGTCGGCGCGAAGAAGACTCCCGCTCTCGAGCGCGTGTGGTCCACCTCGGGCACCCCACGCGAAACACCTGCGCGAATCATCCGCAACATCCGCGGATCGATCCAATGGATCATCGACAAGGCCGCCGGCGGCATGGGCTGATGATCGTTCGGACGGGAACGAGCGGCTTTAGTTATGCCGCGTGGAAAGGGCCATTTTACCCTGCAAAATGCCCCTCCGTGAAGATGCTCTCATTTTACGGCGAGCGGCTGCGCACGGTCGAAATCAACAACACCTTCTACAAACTGCCGACCGCGGAGATCTTCGCGCAATGGGGCGCGCGTGTCCCGGCGGACTTTCGTTTCTCGCTCAAGGCGAGCCGCTTCATCACCTACAGCCTCAAACTCGTCAACGCGAAGGAGTCGCTGGACCGCTTCTACGGCGTGGCCGACGAGCTCGGCGAAAAGGTCGGCCCGCTCCTCGTGCAGCTGCCGCCGTTCTTTTCAATGGAGTTGAGCGCGCTGGAGGATTTTGTCTCTGTGCTGCCTCGAGGCAAGAGAGTCGCCTTGGAGTTGCGTCACCCTTCGTGGCGCAACGAGCTTGTTTACAAGGCGATGCGCAAGAAAAACGTCGCGTGGGTGGGCGTGGAGACCGACGATGAATCCGCTTTTGTGCCCGACACGGCTGACTGGTCGTATCTGCGTTTGCGAAAAGAAGTCTATTCAGAAGACAACCTGAAAACCTGGGCCAAACGCCTACGCGGTGATGGCCGCGATGTGTTCGTCTACTTCAAACACGAAGACCACGGGGTTGGTCCCAACCTCGCACTGCGGCTCGCTGCAGCGTGTGCGTAATCAGCCGAGCCACCCCTCGATGCTCTTCATGACCGAGTCGACACTGAAGCCAAACTTCTCGGCGAGGACCTTGTCCGGCGCGCTCGCTCCATAATGGTCGATGCCCAGCGCGAGCCCTTCGGTTCCCACGATGGAGAGCCAAGGCGGCGTGCGGCCCGCTTCGATCGACACTTTGCGAACGCCCTTGGGCAACACTGCTTCACGATACGCAGAGTCTTGTTCTGCGAAGATTTCGAGGCACGGCGCAGACACCACGCGCACTTTCTTGCCGGACTTCTCGAGGCGTTCTTTTGCGCCGACCGCGAGTTGAACTTCGCTCCCCGTCGCGATGATGATGAGATCGGGTTTTCCACCGGCTGCATCCGAGAGCACGTATGCGCCCTTCAGCATCGTCGCGGCTTCGAAGCCTGGGTCGCGTCTGAGGTTGGGCAGTTTTTGGCGCGTGAGCGAAAACAGCGTCGGGCCGTCTTTGCGTTCGATCGCCATCGTCCAAGAAGCAGCCACTTCCATCGAGTCCGCGGGTCGCACGACGTGGAGCCCTGGAATCAGCCGAAGCGACCAAAGTTGCTCGATGGGTTGATGCGTCGGGCCGTCTTCGCCGACGAAGATCGAGTCGTGCGTGTAAATCCAGATGACTTGCGTGTGCATGATGCAACTGAGGCGAATGCTCGGTCGCATGTAGTCGCTGAAAATGAGAAACGTGGAGCCGTACGGAATGAGCCCGCCGTAGAGGCCGAGCGCATTGCAGACCGCGCCCATGCCGTGTTCGCGAATGCCAAAGTGCAAGTTGCGCCCAGCGAACTCACCGCGCGAGATGTTCGCTTCGCCTTTGAGCAACGTCTTGGTCGAAGGCGCGAGATCGGCCGAACCGCCGATGAGCTGCGGCACCAACTTCGCCGCGGCGTTTTGGATCGCATTCGAGGAGTCACGCGTGGCTGCGTCTTTCTCGGGGACGGCCTTCAAGAGCTGCGCGAGCAGGTCTTTTGGGGTTTCTTTCGAAAGGAACAAATCGAGCTTCTTTGCGAGATCAGCGTTCTTGCCTCGCCACGCTTGGAAGCGATCATTCCAAGCAGAATGCTCAGTCTTGAGTTCTGCTGCGCGTTTGCTCCAAAAACCACGAACTTCTTCTGGAACGAAAAACTTCTTGCTCGGGTCCCAGCCCATGAGCGTTTTGACCCGTGCGATTTCTTCGTCGCCCAAGGGAGAGCCGTGCGCTCCTGCGGTGTCGTGGGCGTTCGGAGAGCCGTTGGCGATGTGCGTTCGACACACGATGAAGCTGGGGCGGTCTTTCATCATCTGCGCTCTGCCGATCGCGTGATGAATCTCGTCCAGGTTGTGACCATCGACACGCTGGACGTACCAGCCGTAAGCCTCGAAGCGTCCGCCGACGTCTTCGCTGAACGCGAGATCGGTCTCGCCTTCGATGGTGATCTTGTTGTCGTCATAAAAGACGATCAGATTCGACAAGCCCAAGTGGCCAGCGATGCTCGCGGCCTCTGCGCTCACGCCTTCCATCAAGTCGCCGTCGCTGCAGATGCAGTAAACACGCTGGTTTTGGAACGGTTCGCCGAAGCGCGCTTCCATCATTCGTTGCGCGAGCGCAAAGCCGACTGAGTTGCCGACCCCCTGCCCTAGCGGACCTGTCGTGGTCTCGACGCCGACTGTGTGCCCGACTTCGGGATGTCCCGGCGTGCGGCTGTCCCATTGCCGAAAGGCTTCGAGCTCTTTCATCGGCAGGTCGTAGCCGCTCAAGTGGAGCATCGAATAAATGAGCATCGACGCGTGACCGCATGACAAGACGAAGCGATCGCGACCAATCCACTTGGGGTCGCTCGGATCATGCCTGAGGTGATGCGCAAAAATCTCGAAGGCGATCTCTGCGAGACCCATGGGCGTGCCGGGATGGCCGCTGTTGGCCTTCTGCACTCCGTCGATCGAGAGAGTCTTGATCGTCTCGATCGCGAGCTTGATGGTGGGGTCGATGACACGCGTTGTAGTGGGTTCGGTCGGGCTGCTCATGGAGACCGGAGAGTAACCGGCAGACGCTCCTTCGGGTCAGCG
Organism: Myxococcales bacterium; assembly: GCA_043785265.1. GTDB lineage: Bacteria > Myxococcota_A > Polyangia > Polyangiales > Polyangiaceae > JANYHY01. Next base: position 4,559 of record JAYVXK010000405.1, read on the forward strand.
AAACGTCCTCTCTGGGGCATTTGCGATCACAAAACCGATGATTGACCCAGCCCGACAGTTCTCATACGTTGCGTGGAGAGACATGCGCAGACTCGCTGGCATTTCAATGCTGTTGCTCACCGGGATGGGATTGGTTGGCTCGCTCGGCACCACCACTTCGTGCGGATCGCCCGTCGAAGTGCGCAGCGTGTACATGGCGCTCGATGGTGCGGGAAATCGCCGGCGCACGCATTTCTACACCGACACCAACACGATTTTTTGCAACGTGGATTTCGTGGGTGATCGGCAGGATCTGACGGTGAACGCCGTGCTTCGCCAGACGACCTCCGAGAACTGCCCGTCATTTCTCTATCCCGATCCAGCAAAGTGCGGGACGGGTAACCCGCTGACGACGAGTTGGGGCCAACCGCTCATCAAAGTGAACTACGTATTGAGCGTCCTCGAACAGGCACCCGGCGTTGGGTCCACGACCATCGCGTTCAGCTGGAGCCCAACCTCGGGCACCGAAGGCAAGGACGCCGCCTCCGCCCCCACATCCGGAACCGCGCCGCCACCGCCATGGCCGGTGGGTCAGTACCGTTGCGACATCTATGTCGACGGCAAGCTGCAGGGGGGCAAAGACTTCGACATCAGGTTCCCTGGTCCGGAGGGCGCGGCGTTCGTCGAGACAGACCACACTTTCTGTCCTGATTCGCCAGTGAAGCCCGGAGTGCAGTGTTGGGACTACGTGTTGCCTGGCGCTACTTGCAAGACGGCTTTTGGCGCAGTGTGCAAATGCCCCACCTCCACCGGCGTCTGGGAACTTCAATGAAGACTCGCAGAGTGTTGCTCGCGGCCAGCTTGGTGTTCGCCACCCTCGTGGCGATCGTCGCTTGCTCGTCTCCTCCTCAATACGAAGGCGGAGGTCGTCACCTCGATGTCGAAGGCCTCACGACCACGAGCAGCATCAAAGACTCTGGCGGCAGCAAAGACACGTCCGTTGCCGACACGAGCGTCAAAGACACCTCCGTAGCGGAGTGACTTGCCATCACGGGGAGGCACGCGCCTCCCCGCCCCAAAAAAACGTGGTTTTTTGGGGACCCCACCCCACGCGGTTCGCTCCGCTCGATTTGGATCTGATGCAAAACTTCGTTTTTCATCAGCCTGTTAAGGCCCGTCTGTCGACCCACCGTCTGTTTTGACCGCAGACGTGTGTTGCGCGTAGCTCTCCGAGAACGTGTGCCGTCCTCCACCTTTTGCTACGAAGTAAAAGTATCGGGTCAACGCGGGTGACATCGCCGCAGCCAGCGACTTTTCGCCGGGATTGGCGATCGGACCAGGCGGCAGCCCTGGATGTTTGTACGTGTTGTAGGGATTCTGATCGTCCGCAACGATGTCATGGGTGATCTTGCCGATGTACTTCTCGCAGGCGGGCGTGTCGGTCACGAGACAGCCGTACCCCGCGGTAGGATCACACTGCAAAAGCTTCGGCGAAAACGCCGGATCGCGCAGACGATTGAGAAACACACTCGCGATGATGGCTCGCTCGTCGTCGACTGCGGCTTCTTTCTCGATCATCGACGCGAGCGTGACGATTTGCTTGCGGCCCCAACCAAGCGAGTCTGCGAGGTCTTTGAGGCCGCTTGCGTTCTTGTCTTCGAGTGAGGAGAAGCGGCGTTCGAACTCTTTGAACAGAGTGCGGACGATTTCTTTCCCGTCCGCGTCGCCGTCGAAGTCGTACGTCGCCGGAAACAAATAGCCCTCGAAACTCGATGCATCGACTGCGAGTTCTTGCATGAGCGACACGTCGGTCGTGGCGTCGAGGAACGCGCGCAACGTGCACACGCGAGAGGTCTCGAGTTTCTTGGCGATGTCGAAGCGCGTCCATCCTTCAGGAATCGTCACGCGAATCTTGCTCGGGCCTTTGCGCTCCAAGCGCGCGAGCAACTCGTGCGGAGAGAGCGCATCGCTCAACAGATGGTGTCCTGGGACGATGTTGGCGGCGCCATTGAGTCGCAGATACCAGCCAAAAAGCAGGCGATTGCCT
>JAYVXK010000406.1:0-1943 GCA_043785265.1 Myxococcales bacterium
CTGACTGGTTCCGTGCGGGAACAGAGCTCGCGCTCGTGAGTTGCCGTACGGGTGATCGGGAGCAGCTTCGCGTCGCGGGAGAAGCGCTGCGTGCGTTCCGTCCAGTCGCACCGGTTGGTGCCGCCTACCTGCGCCCCATGTCGCGGGTCATCATCCAGTTTCTCATTTCGAACGAGATTGCTCTGGCGGATGCGGCTCTCGCTCGTCTCGACGAGATCGAGGCACAGGTCGCGCAGGACGACATCGCGCAAGCCGCGTTGAAAATTCCTCGTGCAATGCGCGCGGTCTTCGATGGCAATCCAGAATTGTACATGCGAGACGGCGAGGCGATCATCCGAGCGTTCGAGACGAACGGTGATGGTCGGTACGCAAGCACGATCTCGATCCAAGTGATGGTCGCCTGCTTGGTGGCTGGGCAATACGAACAAGGAGTACGCTGGGGGCGCCACGCCGTCGACGTCGCCGCGCACATGGGACTTCCTACAACAGCTGCGCGCGCCAAGGCGACCTTGGCACTCCACCTCGCATACTTGCGACAAACCCAAGAGGCAACCGAAGTAGTCCTCGAAGCGCGCGCAGAAGGACGCGCACAGCGCGACCGCGTCACGGAGGGGCAGGCACGCCTCGCACTGGCGATCATCCTGCGCATGAAGGGCGACCTCGCTGAAGCCGAACGCGAGGCGCGGGAGATCGTTGAAGAGTCGTCTTATCCGCCCATGTTTCGCTCGGAGGCCTACGGGCTGATCGCGCGGCTCCTTGCCTCAAGGGACGCGGCCGAGGCTCTCCAGTTTGCCCGCGAGGGAATGCGTCTGGGCGCTCTGGGTTCTCCAACAGGCTTTGGTGCGATTCGCGTTGGGCTGATCGAAGCACTTCAAGCATCTGGCATGACCGAGGCTGCACACGATGCCATCCAAACAGCCGCGCGCGAACTTCATGAGCGCGTCGTCATGGTCCAGAACGCCGAACTACGCCGATCGATCCTCGAGAACATCCCAGACCACGCGCGAATCCTGGAGCTGGCAAAAGAGACTGGGCAGGCGACATGAAGCTGATCATCTTTGGTGCTGGCGGACGCATCGGAAGACACCTCATCGAACAAGCGACGAAGGCTGGGCACGATGTCACCGGTTACCTCCGTGACGCGAAGGCTGGGAAGACTCTCGGATGCGAAGTCGTCATTGGAGACGTGCGGGACGCTGATGCGGTAGAGAGCGCGATCCGAGGTCGCGACGCGATCCTCAGCGCGGTCGGGCACACAGACCCGAAGAAGGTGAACGGGCTCTATTCGGTCAGCGCGAAAAACTTCACGCAAGCAGCCGAACGAGCCGGCGTGGAGCGCCTCATCAGCATGAGCACGATGATCGGCGACAGCACACCAAGAACCGGTTTTCTGTTTCGGCGGATAATTTTGCCACTCGTACTAAAGGACGTGTGGAGCGATCACGAGGCGGCCGAGGCGGTGTATCGCGCGAGCGCCCTCGACTGGACGACCATCCGGGCCGGCCGACTCACCGACGGACCCAAGACTGGGAAGTACCGCGCAGGACTGGGGCTGAGGGGGAATGTGTTCTCGTCCGTTTCGAGATCAGATGTTGCGGACTTCATGATCCGAGAGCTCGGCGCGCGGCAGTTCGTCAGGCAGTGCCCAGACATCCTCGGATGACGCCACCGGAAGTTCTAGTCCGCCGGTTCCCGTCCCCGCTCCCGTCCCCGTCCCCACTCCCGCTCCCGTCCCTGTCCCCGCTCCCGTTTCCTTAGCCTAAGTGTCCTCTCCTGGACCTAAGTGTCCTCCGCGGGTCGCTCGCGAGTCCCAGCTTCCGACTCCTCCCCGCAAGGCGGCGAAGCCGACTTCGAGGGGAGGACGGACGACCGGACCGCTCGCCCGCAAGCGCAGAGAGGCTGCGCTCGAGTGACTCGACGGATCTCCCGATGGCGCAGCCTCT
>JAYVXK010000407.1:0-6564 GCA_043785265.1 Myxococcales bacterium
CTCTCGGTCATTGCCGCGGACATTGGCGCGTGTCGCGCGTGCAGCAGACTCGTCCGCTGGCGCGAGCACGTCGCTCGCGAAAAGCGTGCACGCTACAAGCATGAAGACTACTGGGGCAAACCGGTGCCTGGCTTCGGTGATCCGCTCGCCTCGCTCGTCATCGTGGGGCTTGCTCCGGGCGCGCACGGTGCCAATCGTACCGGCCGTATTTTCACGGGCGATCGTTCGGGAGACTTTCTCTACGCTGCGCTCCACCGCGCGGGGATTGCCAATCAACCAGAGTCCACGAGCAAAGCCGATGGCCTCTCGCTCCAGGGTGCGTTCATTACTCTCGCGGCTCGCTGCGCGCCGCCAGACAACAAGCCAGATCCCAAAGAGCTCGCTGCATGCACAAAATGGCTGGATTTGGAGATCGAGTGCCTGCGTCATGCACGCATTTTCTTGGCGCTCGGAGCCATCGCTTGGGACGCGATGCTGCAGCATTGGTCTCGCGAGGGCTTGAACATTCCCCGCCCGAAACCAAGATTCGCTCACGACGCGGAGGTCGCGATCGGTGGCCGTGTTCTTTGCGGCAGCTACCACGTGAGTCAACAAAACACCCAGACCGGGCGACTCACCTCGTCGATGTTCGACCGAACTTTGGCGCGAGCGATAAAACTGTCGCAACAAACTCGACCGACTACGACTCCTCTGCCCTAAATGGCGGAACATGCGTTTCATCGGATTGCTCCTCGTGTGCGGCTACGCATGCTCCAAACAGCCTGACGCCTCTGCAGCTGGCAAAACGCCGACGACCGCGCCCCCGCACCCCGCCGTGAGCGCGCAAACAGAGAGCGCGATGGACGCAGGCGTGGCGCAGACCCTCGATGCTCAATCGAGCGTGGCTGCGATCGATGCAGCGCCTGCAGGACCTCCCGTGCCGAAGGTCGTCTTGCACACCGGCGACTCGATGGTGGGTGGCTTCGGTGGTCTGACCAAAGCGCTCGAGGCTAAATTCAAGCCTCTTGGCTCCAAGTTCGTTCCCGATTGGATGGTCTCAGTTTCGATCGTCAGCTTCGATCACGACAAACATTTCGCCGACCTCATCGCCAGACACAATCCAGATCTCGTCATCTTGACGCTCGGGGCCAACGACGTGTTCGTTCCCTTTCCGAGTTCCCTCGCGTCGAGCGTCGCGTCGATCGCGCGCAAGGCGTCTCATGGTCGCGACTGCTGGTGGATCACGCCGCCCACCTGGAAGCCGGACACGGGCATCACGGCGATCATCAAGAAAAACGCGATCGGCTGCAGAGTATTCGACTCATCGAACATGAAGATCTCTCGTTCGCCTGACGGCATTCATCCAACCGATCGCGGCGGAATCGATTGGGCCGACAAATTCTGGTCGGAGTACCAGACGAATCCGCCGCCGGTGGCCGCACTCCTTCTCGACGCAGGTCAGTGAGCGAGATCGACTTCGCCGCCGCACGGCACGTTCACGAGTTTCTCTTCACCTGAGCTGCCGATCTTCACTTCTCGCGCGCCACACACTGCGATCTTGGGGTCCGGGCCCTCGCCTGCGAGCTTGCCATCGATCCACACGCGCCGACCCACGGACCACGAAGGCAGCTGAATCAAGCCGTGCGCGGAGTCGACGCCAGGGGCTGCGCTCGCAGAATTCGAATCGACAGGAGTGACGCTCGGGTTCGCTGTCGCGATCGGAGTCGCGCTCGGTAACGGCTTCGACACAGATGCGGTTGGCGCTGCGCTGGCCACGCCGGACGGCGCAGATGCAGACGTGGACGCACTCGCTTGCGGATGAGACGTTGCACTGGTCGACACGATCGGAGTGAGCGCAGGCTTGGTGCTTGGCGCGACCGTGGGCGACACTTTGGTGACCGTGACGACAGGAGTCGCCATCACGAACTTCACGTAGGCCGCCGCTGCTAGGAGCGCCACCACGAGCAAACCTCCCAGCGCCAGCAACACAAAGCCCGCCGCCGATTTTTTTTGCGCCGGTGGCTCGCTGACGAACGGAGGCGCAAACGGGGCGAATTGTGGCTGAAACTGGGGCGCTTGCGCCGCTACCATTGGTGGCGCCGCGTGCGGATCGTAGGACGGTGGAGGCATCTGCGGTGGTGCATGCGGTGCAGCGTTCATCACCGCCGTCTTGATGAGCGGTGACATCGGATGCATGTGCATGTGAGGTGTCGGTGGCGCCGACGGAGGCAGCGGTGGTGCCGGTCGAAGGTCGATGAGTCCGGAATCCTCTGCGACCAAGTGCTGAGCCGATAGTTCGATCGGCACCGGCACGCGTCCTATGGCTCCCGCGAGATCAGGATTCGAAGGCGTGCTGCCATGATCGCCCGACAGCGTGTCTTGACGAACTTGTGAGCTCACACTCGGACGCGCGGGTGGGCGAGACGTCGACGGCACGAACGCAGGCGCAGGCACCGCGCGCAGTCCACTCGGCGTCATGCGTCGGAGTGGCTCCTCGACTGCTTGCAACGCTGCGGCAGCTCCCATGAGCTGAGGTCGTGTGGGTGCGTCTGGCGGCACGTTTTGGCCGAGAATTCCCATCATTTCGGCGGAGGGAACTGCGCGCGTGTGAGCCTCGTCGTCCAACCGCTGCGCTTCCGCGAGCACGGCTGCCGTCAGATGCGGCGCGGTCGCGGTGTCCGACATCGGTATATCGGGGATGCTCGTCCCTGTCGCGCCGCGACGTAGCGGACCAAGTGAGGCCACGAGCGCGTTGCGAGCGTCGTCCAACGACGTCATGTGCTCGCGCAGCACGCTCACCATCTCTTCGGCGCTGATCGTTCGATTGCGCGCATTCGGTTCGAGACCACGTGCGACTGCTTCGCGAAGCACCGGGGACAAGTCGGGTCGGAGCGCTTCGAGCGACGGGATGTTCGGCTCCGCCATCGCGCGCAAGATCTCCATCTCGGGCAATTTGTCGCTTTGGATCGCTTTCTTGTGCGCGAGCAACTCCCACAAAACGAGCGATGCTGCGTAGACATCCGTGCGGACGGTCACGCGATCGCCCGTCACCTGTTCGGGCGCCATGTAACCGTAGGTGCCTTTGATTCCACCCACGCCTGTCTTCGTGTCGCCTTCAGTCCCGACGATTTTTGCGATGCCGAAATCCGCGAGTTTGACGTGGCCGTCCCATGGAATCAGCACATTCGAGGGATTGATGTCGCGATGAATCACCGCAGCAAAATCACCCGTTTCGGGATCACGTGCGGCGTGCGCTGCGGCGAGCGCATCGAACACTCGGCTTGCAACGAACAGCGCCGCCCGGTCGTCGAGAGTGCGTCCTGATCCGATCGTAGCCTGCATCAATCTCGCGAGCGACACGCCGTCGATGTACTCGAGCACCATGATGAGCTGGCGCTGCGCCGTGAAAAAATCGAACAAGCGCACGATCGCCGGATGACTCAAACGCGAATACGCGCTCGCCTCACGCGTGAACATGCGGGCAAATTCGGGGTCTTCTTGATGCTCTGAAAGCAGGCGCTTGAGAACGACCGTGCGTTCGAACCCATGCGGGCCTTCTGCGCGCGCAAGCAACACGTCGCTCGTCCCGCCAGTCGCAAGTCTCTTGATCAGGCGGAAGCCGCCGATGCGGCCGAGCGTGGGATCCTCTTGAAGATCTTGCATGGAGCCGATCGCGGTAGCTTACCTAGACTTCTTTCGGCGCGGAGAGATCTTGCTCCACCGGGTCGAGTCGTCGATTGCCCCACATCTCGAGTGCATCGTACCGCTGATCGCAGATAGGCGGTGGTCGACTTCTCGCGCGGCAATTTTTGTCGCGGCCTGCTAAGCTCGGCGAACTTTGGCGGACGCGCAAGACAAGCCCGAAGCGGCGATCCCAGCAAAACTAGGCCGCTATGATGTTCGAGCGAAGCTCGCCGACGGCGGCATGGCGACGGTCTATGTCGGTAGACTCGCGGGACCGGCTGGATTCGAGCGGCTCGTTGCTCTCAAAGTGATCCGCCCGGAGTTTTCGAGCGATCAGTCGTTCGTGAACATGTTCCTCGACGAGGCACGCATCGTTGCGCGTCTGAGTCACCCGAATGTCGTAGCGATTCACGAACTCGGCGAAGACACCACCGAAGAAGGCAAAAAGCGCCTCTTCATCGCAATGGAGTTGTTGTTCGGCGAGTCGCTTTGGGACATCTGGTGGACTGCGCGTCAACGAGGGGAAAAACTCCCCGAGGACATGGTCGCGTGGATCGGCGCACGCATCGCCGAAGGCCTCCACCATGCGCACGAACTCAAGAACAGCACGGGTGATCCGCAAAGTGTGGTGCACCGCGACATCAACCCTGCAAACATTTTCGTCACCTACGACGGACAAGTGAAGATCATCGACTTTGGTCTCGCGAAGGCAAAAAACCGCATCAGCGAGACTGGGTACGGCGTCCTCAAAGGCAAGGTCGCCTACATGGCGCCCGAGCAAGCCAAGACCAGCAAAGATCTCGATCGACGGGCAGACATCTTCGCGCTCGGAGTGAGTCTGTGGGAGCTGACGACCGATCGTCGACTCTTCAAGCGCGCGAGCAACATCGAGACCCTCGCTGCAGTGGCCGACTGCGACATCCCCGATCCCACCACGCTCGCCCCTGAATACTCCCCTGCGCTCTGGGACATCCTCAAGAAGGCTCTGCAAAAAAACAAAGACGATCGCTACGCCACGGCACAACAACTCGGTGCTCTGCTCGACTCTTTTTCGCGAAGCCGCGGACGCGTCGTGACGTCCGCTACGGTCGCCAAGTTCATGGAAGATCTCTTTGGCGCGCAACGTGATCGCTACAGCGAGTGGATCGAAGTGGCGAGCACCGACGGTCGAGCGGTTCCGACAGAACCGTTTCGGCCCCCGTCCACCGGTGATGACAACGCCGTTCTCGTTGGCGACGCCGCCGCCGTTTCACCCCCACAATCAGCCGCCAAAGCTCCCGCTCCAGTGGCTCCAGTTCAAGTGGAGGAGCGAGCCTCTCTCATCGAGAAAGTGGTGGCACCACTGCCGCCGCCACCAGATGTGCTCCCACCCGAAGAAGACCTCCAAGAGAACCGTCGTGCTTGGCTTTGGGCCGTTCTCTTTTTGATCGCGGGCGTAGCGACCGTCTGGTGGGCAACGCGCTCTCTCTGATCAGGTCGTCGGAAACGGCTCGCGGTCCGACCGCTCGGGATTCGAAGCATCTGTCCCAAGCGCGAACTCGTCTTTGCCTCTGGTCTCGATGAACGGACCGCCGGATTCTTCATCGACGACTTGGTCTTGTTCGTCTTCGCCTTCGTATTCGCCGCTCGTCATGGCGCGCACGGTTTGTTCGCCCATCAGCTCGGCGACATCCCCCTTGGGTTTGGTTCCCCCGAACGCTCGCTCCGGCCCGCCGTCCTCGCGACCACTCTCCAAACTCTTGCGTCGTAGGTCGGCCGCATATTTTGGAGCGAGGTGCCCCGATGCATCACGACGTACGATCGCCCTCGCCTTCTTCGCGACTTTTTTTGGTGCGGCGGCCGTCTTCGGCGCCAGCTTTTTGGCTGGCTTTTTCTTGGCCGTGGCTTTCTTGATCGGGCGCTTTGGCGTCGCCTTTTTCTTTGGCGTCGCCTTCTTTGCGGCCTTCTTTGGCGCCGCGCGTTTCTTCGGCGTTGGTCTCGCGACCTTCTTCTTCGCCGTCTTCGACTTCTTCGCGCGGGTCTTTTTCTTGGTCACCATCGCTTCAGGGTATCACGCGCGAACTCAGCCAAATGTGGCCCTCTCAGCGAAACGCTCCCATGCCAGCGTAGACCGCTCCTTCGCCAAGTTCGAACCCGATGCGAAGCAGTTGATTGTACTTCGCGACGCGATCACTCCGGCTCAAACTTCCAGTTTTGATTTGACCGGCGTTGGTAGCAACGGCGAGGTCGGCGATGAAGCTGTCTTCGGTCTCACCTGATCGATGGCTGATGATCGCGCGATAGTTCGCCGAGTGAGCCATGCGGATGGTGTCGAGGGTTTCGGTGAGCGTGCCAATCTGATTGAGCTTGATGAGGATCGCGTTGGCATACCCGCCGTCGATGCCTCGCTTGAGTCGCGTCACGTTGGTGACGAAGAGATCGTCACCGACCAACTGCACCTTGTCGCCGATCTTGTCGGTGAGCTTCTTCCAGGTGTCCCAGTCGTCTTCGGCGCAGCCGTCTTCGATCGAGACGATCGGGTAGCTTTCAGCCAGTTTGGCGTAGGTTGCGACCAAGTCGTCGCCGCTGATGTCTTTCTTGTCGAACGTGTAGGACTTCTTGTCCTTGTTGTAGAACTCGCTCGCTGCGCAATCGAGCGCGACGAAAATGTCTTTGCCTGGCTTGTATCCGGCGTCTTCGATGGCGCGCACGACGAACTGGATCGCTTCTTCGTTCGTACCCAGGCGAGGAGCAAAACCGCCTTCGTCGCCGACAGCGGTGGTGAGTCCCTTCTTCTTGAGACCCGCTTTGAGCGCATGAAACACCTCGGCTCCTGCACGCAGCGCTTCGGGAAAAGTCGGAGCGCCCGCAGGAACGATCATGAACTCTTGAATCTCGAGTCCGTTGTCTGCGTGTTGTCCG
>JAYVXK010000408.1:0-6554 GCA_043785265.1 Myxococcales bacterium
CGATCGTGGGTTGACGGTGGCAGCAGGGGACGCATCTTGACGGCAACGTGCCGGTCGAATCTGTGGTCGCAAGTGTCGTGGTCGTGTCGGACGATCCGCTTGCACGCAGCGGGCTGGCCTTCTTGTTGTCGAGTCAGGGAATGAGCGCGACTCAAAGTACCGAGCGTGTGGCTGCAGACGCGACCGCCGATGTGGCGGTCTGGGATCTTGGCGCGGACAACAAGTCCGTCAGTGAGCGCATCGATGCGATGGAGGGAGCGCGTCAACACGTGGTGGCGTTGCTTCCAGATGCGACGCACGCGTCGAGCGCCTTCAGCGCTGGGGCTCGAGGATTGTTGCTGCGCGACGCAAGCGGTGAAGCGCTGGTCGCTGCGGTGAAAGCAGTCGCCGCAGGTCTGGTTGCAGTCGATCCCGTACTCGCTGACGCCCTGCTGCCCGCACGCGATCGTGAGCCTCTCGCAGAAGAACTCACCGCACGCGAATCAGAAGTACTTGGGTTGCTTTCGAGCGGTCTGGCCAACAAAGAAATCGCCGCGCGCATGCACATCAGTGATCACACCGTGAAGTTCCACGTGAACGCCATCATGACCAAGCTCGGCGCCCAAAGCCGCACCGAAGCTGTCGTCCAAGCCGCCCGGCGCGGTTTGGTCGTCCTTTAGGCGCTCCTCTGACCCGACGGTCCGCGAGCTACTGACAGATTCCGACGCTGTCGTTTTTGAGCACGGGCCACGGCTGTTTGCAGGTCTGATTGCTTGGGCAACTCGAGGACTGCAACGGATCGCAAAGCCGCTGACACATGCGCTTTCCGGCTGCTCCAAGGCAGATGAGGTTCGCCCCGCAGTGCGCGGTCTCGCAGCTCTCGCCGACATTCGCAGGACCGATATCGACACAGCTCGTCAGTCCGCTGGCCACGTCCACCAAGCTGCATGTCTGGTTTGGACCACAAGAATCAGTGAGCAACTTGCAGGGCTTCACCGGCAAACACACGGGCACGGTCGTCGGCGCGTAGGCTTGCAACTGAGGATCGCAGAAGAAGCTCGTGTTGTTGGTAGAGCCCTGTCCCAAGAGCTTGCACGCAGACGAGTCGCAGCAGTAATGCCGGCAGCGGCCAGGCGAGCTCACGCATTCGAAACCCGCCGAGCAATCCGCACCAGCGCTGCACGCATCGCCGTCCTTGCCAGCGCCCGACGTCGAGCACATCGCTCTGCCATTGGCGTCCAAACGGCAGGCGGGTCCGTACGAGTACGTGCCACCATCCGAGTAATAACCGCCACCATCCGGCACGCTGGGGGTCTTGCATGCTTGTGCGAGGTACTTGTCGCTCGTGCTCTCGTCAGGGCTGCAACTCGGTCCTGCATCAGACTCGTGCATGTGACAGAGCGAGCCACTGCCCCCAGCCCCGGCATCGGCAACGACGTCATAAGCTGGAGTCGGGGCATCACCTGTGGGCCCGCCATCGGTGTTGAACGGAACGATGCCGTCGTCGATGTTGAGCACGGACGAACAACCCGCCATGAGAGCAATTGCGAGGGCTCCAAACGTCAGGGTGAGAAGTGATTTGCGAGGATAGAGCATCAAGTCAAGGCAGCAGTACTTCACGCATCGTGCCGCAGAATGAATGCTCCCATATTGGCAGGAAATAGCCAGGATTTGCAGCTCATCGGCTGCGTCAACGAAGCGAGGCATGGCAGGGGTGTCATGCATGGGTCACGCGGACCTCGGCTTGTCGTGGAGGAGATGTAAGTGTCCAAGCAAGTGTCCAAGCGGCGGGCGGACAGGCAACCTTTCGGGTGCTTGCCAGCTTTTTCAGCGGATTGTCGTTTGGCATCGTTCGTGATCTCTCCCCGTCATGACCTCTCCTTTCGGCGCACGCGAACGTGCACGCCACCACGGTATTGACTCACTCAGCGACGCAGAACTCGTCGCGCTCGTTCTCGGCACAGGGCGTCGCGGCGAGCCTGCGATTGTCGTGTCCACTGCACTTCTCGCAGAGAGCGGCGGCGTGTGTGGCCTCTTGCGGCGCGGCCCCGGCGGCCTAGCGCGGGGTGGCGTGGGCGAGGCCAAAGGCATGCGCGTGGCCGCAGCGGTCGAGCTTGGCCGGCGCGCAAACGCCTGCCAAGCCGCCCCTACTCCTTTGCTCGCAGACAGCAGCGTGGTGGCAGAGTGGGGGCAGCGGCAACTCGGGCATCTCGACCACGAAGAGTTGTGGCTCTTGGCCATGGATGGCCAGCGTCGCTTGCGTGCAGCGAGGTGCGTCGCGCGCGGAGGTCTTCATGGTCTTGGTCTCCATGTGCGCGATCCGCTGCGAATCGCATTGCGTGAAGGGGCGAGCGGGATCGTCCTCGTCCACAACCATCCAAGCGGTGACCCGACACCGAGTCCTCAAGACGTCGAGTTCACGGTTCGGTTCGCCGCTGCATGTGAGATCGTCGCGACGCCGCTCGTCGATCATGTCGTCATCGGTCACCATGAGCACAGTTCCATGTTGGCGCTGGGCCACCTCCAGCCCACTCGATCCGCGCGTGGGCCTCCTCGTCGTCCGCGTCAGAAGAGGGCGAGCTGAGGCGCCTCGTCGCGTGCGTGGCAGAGCCCCACAAAACCGCACCGAATCGCGCGACAGCGCTCCACCGCTATCCGCGGAAACTTGCCTGCTGCACGCATGCGCGCCAAGTCTCCGCCCATCGTCGCGAGGCGCGCGCGCAAGGTGGCCTCGTCCACACCCGCGCGAAACCGAGGCTCGGCCTTGTCACCCTCGAGCGACACAATTCCCGCACGCACCTTCCCGTCTTTGAAGAGCACGTGCGCCGCAAGTGTGTACACGTCGAGCTGGACCGCGTGTGCGCCAGGTCCGTCGTTCGCCCGGTTCTTGTAGTCGATGACGTCCACATTGCCGCTCGTCCGCACGACCAGATCGATCGTGCCGCGCAACGCAACAACCGGCTCGTCGCCTACCTCGATCACAAACGGCACCTCTCGAAGTATCTCCGCGCCGGCGCTCGCGACGCGCTTCGCATACGTGCTGTTCAAGAAGGACATCGCGCTGTCGACGATGGATTGTTGCTCGAGCGGGTCGAGCCAATGCGCATGCTGCTTGGTGAGGGCGACGATCGCCTCGCGTGCGCGATCCCCGCCAAAATGAGCAACATCCACACACTCGAGCACTCGATGGACGATGGCGCCTCGCTCGCGCGCAAAGTCGCCGCTCAGGATCGTGGCCACCGTTTCGGGGACACCGCGTGAATGGATCCATTCAAAGCGCCGCGGACACGCACCGAAATCGCGCAGAGCCGTTGTTGCGATGGGCAGTGCTCGCGCCGTGGCTACGAGCGCGGGCGCTGGCGACAGATCGACCGTCCGCGCGATGCTCGGCGCGCGAACGTGCTGCGCGCTCAGATCGAAGGGTCGATTGACGATACGCAGCGCCGGATCGTTCGCGAGCTCGTTGAGCGTGTGAGACAGCGTCGTGTCGGTCTTGCCATCTCCGACGAAAATCAAGTGCTCGGCTGCGCGCGTCACTGCGACGTAAAGCAGTCTGTGCCTCTCGGCCACGGCACGGCGACGATCCTCCGCGAGCGCGGCAGTGTGACTGGGAGTCGAATGCGCGCGAGATCGCCGGTCGAGCATTTTGGTCGTGAGCGAAGCTTGTTCAGATTGCCAGTCGCCTCGCGCTGGCGTGAGCAAGCATGGGAGCGTCGTCCCTTTGGAACCATCCGCACCAACCTCTGGAAGCAAGACGACCCTAAAATCGAGGCCTTTGCTCGCGTGAATCGTCAGAAGCCGCACAGCGTCGTCGTCGTCCGAAAAAACCGCAGCTTCAGCTTCGCGCGCGTTCTCGTCTGCCCAAACGAGTCTGCGCAAGAGTGTCTGAGGGTCCCGCTCGGTCTCTGCGATCGCGAGAAACTTCCGAACGTTTGCGACGCGTTGCTCTCCGCGCGGCAACAAGACGAGCGTTTCTTCCAAACGCAATTCGAGCACCGCAGCTCGCAGCGCGCCTCCAGGGCCCAACCGGTGCAAGCTCGATCGTAGGCGCACGAGCACCCGACGCAGATGCTCGATGGCGGTCCATTCCACCGGATCGATCAGCGCGCTGCGTTCGGTGCGTCCCCAACGATCGAGATCACTCGGCACGCCGCGATGCGGCTCCGTGAGGCCGAGCAACGTGCGATCGCTCGCGCCGGTCCAGGGACCGCGCAGCACCTCGAGGAGCGCGCGGCGATCACGCGGTCGCGCGAGCGCGGTGAGCATCGAACATAGATCCCGAACCTCTTGCGCCTGGTAAAAGCCGCGACCCGCGACGACATAGGGCACCGCGGCCTGCGCAAGGGCGTGAGCCGCGGCGTCGAGCATTTCGTTCGAGTGCGCGAGGACGGCAAAATCACGCCACTTGGTCGTCTTCTTGTCTGGAGTTCGGTCCGCGCTCGCGCTCGGGTGCGTCCACGGTGCGCGCATGAAATCGAGAATGACTTCTGTGACGACTCGCGCGTCTTCGAGTCGAGTCGTCTTGCGACGATCGCCGGTTGGGCGCATCCAGACCGCGCGCGGCTCGCCATAAGGAGCGTCGTCGCTCGTCGCGGGTACGCGTAGCGCTTCGGCCTCTTCGGAGAATTCGACGTCGTCGATCGCAGTGCTCGCCGCTCTCAGCCGTGCGCGAGCAAACGCATTCGCGAACGCGATAAGTTCTGGCTTGCTCCGGTGATTGTCGCGAAGCGCATAGAAGTCCGCGCTCGGTCGAAGAGGCACTGCCACCAGATGCGACGGCACACGCAGCATGTCGCGCGCCGGCTCGCCCGCAAGTCCCACGCAGAGCTCCGTGAACACGCCAACATCCGCGCCGCGAAACGCGTAGATCGATTGCTTGCGATCACCAACGACAAGCAACCCGCGCGGACGAAGATCGCCCATGCGCGGCATTTTTCCAGCCGATCGTGACAACGGATCATTTTGCCAGAGGAGCAAGAGCAAATCGCGTTGCAGTCGCGACGTGTCTTGAAACTCATCCACCAAAAGCGCGTCGACTTCTTTGGCCCAGTCCGCGGCAACACTCGGATGATGCAGCATCACGTCGCGCGCTGCGCGGAGCACGCCACCAAAACTCATCGCCCTCGCGCGAGCGAACGCCTCATCGTTCGCCGTCTGTGCGGTTGCCACTAGATCCGCGAGAGCGCGACCGAAGAGCGCAGCTTCGTCACGCGCTTCATACATGGACACGAGCGCATCGGCCCGCTCGGCAATGGTGCCTCCGACCAGCGAATCGCGCACACGCCAAAAAGCTTGCGCCTCGTCGGAGGCTTTGGTCGATTTTCGTTTTGCAAAAACCTCACCGAGCGCGTCGCGTAGCGCAGGCATGTCTTTGCGATTCCACGCGCGGCTCGCAGCGCTCGCTGCGTCGGCAAAAATGGGGTCTTGCGCGAGCGGTCGAATGGCGTCGATGGTTTCGATCATCTTCGCTTCGATCGCCTCGCCGTCTGATGAAGGCACTCCGATGGCACTAGCAGGCGCGCCCATTTCTTCGAGCTGCGAGAGGGCTCGCGCCACCGCGTCGAAGAGTCTGTCGGTCCCTTTGCACAGAGTGAGCAAGCGCTCGATGTCCGTTGGCCGCTCGTCTGCGAACGTCGCCGCTGCTCGCTCGATCGCGTCGCGAGTCAGTCGCGTTGCCTCTTCTTCGGACGCGATGGAAAACTCTCTGCTGCGACCGAGTTCAATTGCGTGTCGCTGTGCGATGCGGAGTGCGAGCCCATGGAGCGTCGTGATGTTGGCCCGATCGACGCTCGCGAGCGCCTTGCGAGCGTGTTTGGACAATACGCGCAACTCGGACGAGGTCCCCTTGCGACGTGCTGCATTCTGCAGGCTCTCGAGATACGGCGACGTTTCAGGCGCGGACGCAAGTCGCTCGAGCTGCACGACGACGCGCTCACGAATCTCGGCGGCTGCCTTGCGCGAAAAAGTGGTCGCCACGATCCGCGACGCGTCGAGCGGGCGATCGTCCGAGCACAGGTCGCTCGTACCAAGCACCAAGTGCAAAAGCGCTCCCGTAAGATGGAAGGTTTTGCCGGTGCCGGCGCTAGCGGCCAGGACTGTGTTTCGCTTCAGCGAGAAGATCAGACTCATTGCGTGAGGGGGAGGAGGGTGGAGGGCGACGTTGGCTTTGACCAGCTAGGTGGTGGGAATTTCCACGCCGAGCTCCTTCGCAATCGCAATGATGCGCGCATTCTCGTTGACCCGCGTCAACGCAGACTCCCGATACGCGGCCGTGCGGACGCGCTTCAAGTGACCAAACACGTCCGCGACGGCCACCGCAGCGACGGTCTTCGCTTCGTCACGTTGATCGGTTGCAAGCAACGCCTCGAGCAACGCGACACGGACCGCGTTGGGCATCTCGGGCAACGCGTTCGGTTCGGGCGGTGAACTCGCTGCGCGCGCAACCGTCAACGCCTCCGCATGTTGACCGCGCGCGACGAGCACGCGCGCCAAACCCGCCTCCGCAACCACGCGCGTCGATGGAACCGAGGCCAACACTTTGACCGCGGCGCGCATCTGACGTTCGGCATCTTCGA
>JAYVXK010000409.1:0-6552 GCA_043785265.1 Myxococcales bacterium
GCACGGCGTGAATGCATCGCTGCGCCAAAAGGGCAGTCGCGAGCACGATCGGCAGCGCCGGAAGCGCCCGCCGAAGCGCGCTTTGAAGTCGTGCGTTCGTGCTCAATGCGCGGGGAAAGTCGCCCCTCGCGCACGTGGGGTCAAGTGCGAGTAACGCCCTGAGTCAGTAAATTCGGCGGATCGCGAGATGGTTTGTGACGATCGTGGCCATGGACCGTGACAAGCTATATTTCCTGGAGGACGCCATGCGCTTGATCACTCTGTCTGTGTTGGCTTTGGGTTTCTCGATGGCGTGCTCGTCCGGGTCAGGGGGTCACATCTTCGACACCAACGTCGAGGCCGGCGTTGACGGCGATCCTAGCGCCACGGACGACGGTGGCAGCGTCATCATCGGCGACCCCGATGCGGCCCCCAAGACGTGCGCATACAACGATGGATCGGACCACGACGGAGACGGCTTCTCCGCGGTGGACGGCGACTGCAACGACTGCGACGTCAACATCAACCCGGGCGCGTTCGACATCCCGGCCAACGGCGTCGACGAAGACTGCAGCGGCGTCCCCGATGACGAGCCCGCCAACTGCGACGGCGCACTGAAGATCGACTCGAAGGATGCGTTCGATGGTGCCAAGTCGATGGACCTCTGTCGCAAGACGACCTCCGGCGCGGTTGGCAAGGCGCGCATCTGGGGCGTGACGAGCGCGAAATTCGTGCTCCCCGATAGCCTCGCGAGCAACTCTCCCAATTTCGACGTCGGTCACGGCATCTTGACGGCGTTCGGCAAGGACCCCAAAAAACCGAAGAACAGTAAGCCGCAGCTTGGCGCGTCGATGTTCGGCATCTCTTCTGGCACCGCGCGCGGTCCCCTCGACGTCGGCTACCAAAGCGTCGGCGGCTTCGACAAGGGCTACACGAGCGGCTCTCCGCCACCCTACCCAAAGGACACTCCCGCATGTCCGGGCGTCGTCACTGGCACACCGCACGATGGAGTCGCGTTGCTCGTCACCATCCGCGTGCCAACGAACGCCAACTCCTTCACGGTGCAGTCGGCGTTCTTCACCTACGAGTGGCCGGGCTTTATTTGCAGCACCTACAACGACTCGTTCGTCATCATGATGAAGCCGCAGCCTGCGAAGCTGAAGGACAGCAACATCCTGTTCGATCAAGACGGCAACCCTGTCAGCGTCAACAACAGCTTCTTGCAGGTCTGTGGTTGCCAGAGCGGTCCGCCTTGTCAGGCCGGTGGGAAGACTTTCAAGTGCCCTCAGGGTAACAGCATGCTGACGGCAACCGGCTTCGGGCTAGACACGGCATTCAGCGATCACGGCGGCACGGGTTGGTTGACGACCACAGTGCCCGTCGACACCTTGCGCGGCAAAGAGATCACCTTGCTCTTTGCGATATGGGACTCCGGCGATGGCGTGCTCGACTCGACAGGCCTCGTCGACAACTTCGCATGGTCGGTCAATGCAGCCACGGGCGTCACGACCAATCCGACACCACCCAATTGATTACCAATCAGTGACTAGAGCGTGTCCCGTCATGATCGGCGAGACGCGTACTCGATAATCATCTCTGCTGCGCTCCCAGCCCCATCCTCGGCGCGCAGTGCGATCCCGATCTCTTCTGCGCGTGCGCGGAAGTTCGGCGTTGCGCCGATAGCTGCGGCGAGGCTCTCTGCCGTGACGCTCTCGCGTCGTAGTGCGCGCGGGCCCGTGCCTAGCTTCTCGTTGATGCGACCCCACCAAGGTTGGTCGCCGAAGAAGGCGGCGATCGCCGTGGGCCTACCCGCTCGCAAACCTTCGGCGAATGTGCCGGCACCGCCGTGATGCACCACCGCCGCGACGCGTGGAAACAGCCAATCGTGAGGGACCTCGTCGATCACGAGGATGTCGTCTCCGCCGAGCGGCGCGAGTCCCGCCCATCCACTCGCGACGATCGCTCGCACGCCGGCAATGCGAGCGGCCTTGGTCGTGAGTTCAGCGAGCGCCTCCGGTGCGAAGCCTGTCATCGATCCAAAGCCGATGTAGATTGGTGGTGGTCCCGAGGAGAGAAAGTCAGTGAGGCGCGCCGGCGGCGTGTACTCCGATGGGGGGACGAACGCGAAGCCGGCGACGCGATGATGCGGGGCCCAGTCGGTCGGTCGAGGAACGACAGTCTCGCTGAAGAGGTGGACGATCGGCACGGCACTATCCAAAACAAAGTGATAGGTGTCCTTCGCCGCATAGCGTGGCAGGCCGACACTGACGCGATATTGTTGGTGTGCCTCGTTGAAGGTTCCAAACGCGAACCTCGCGATCAGATGACCGATGGGGCGTCTCAGGAACTTGGGAAACGCTTCGAGCCAAACTGCGGCGGCTGGAGCAATCTCCGCGGTGGGCGCGGTTGGCCACGGACACAACGCGATCGCAGGGATTTTGCGCCGCTGCGCCGCGTGGAGCCCAGCCACGCCGAGGATGTAGAAGCACACGGCGTCTGCGCCCTCGACCGCGGCGTCCGCATCTTCGCACCACGCGACTTGTAGATCTCCGAAGAGCTCCTTGCCATAGCGCGTCCACTTGCTCGGTGAGTTGCCCGAGGCGAGCCATGCGCGACCGGTGTCGGAGGCGAGCAACTCACGGAAGCTGCCGCGCATGCTTCGGTGCTCGATGCCATACGCTTCGACGAGCGAACGGTGCTCGTCGTGAGTTGCGATCCGCACCTCATGGCCACGGGAAGCAAGCGCCCGTGCGACGGCAGCATACGGTTGTACGTCTCCGCGCGTACCTACCGTGACGATCGCGATTTTCATTCGAGCCTCTGCCAAGCCGCTAGTTACGATTGGCGAATGTCGCGAACGACTGAAACCCGCTCAGCGAACCGGTGTGAGCGAACGCGAGTACTTTGACGTCTGCACCGCGTGGAGCAAGTCGCACCTCCAGTGCTTTGAGCGACGCGACGTTTTGGAAGGTGTCTTTGGAGAAGAGACGCACGGCCTTCATCATCTCGCCGCTCTTCGAGGCACCTGCGCTGTCGCCAAAAAAGAGTACGCCCCGAGCGAAGTAGACTGCCGACCCTGCCGTGTGACCTGGAGTCGCAAAGACTTCGACGTGCAACTCGCCGATGTCGAACGCCTCTCCATCTTTCAGCGGGTGAGTCACCTTCGCCGCGTCGCCGATCAACGCGACCTCGTCAGCCAGCGCGTACACCTGAGCGTCAGGAAATTGTTTGCACGCCGCTGTGTGATCCGCGTGACCGTGCGTGAGCAAGATCGCGCTCACCGACGCCGTGCTCATCCCACGGCGCGAGAGCGCGGCGAGGATCGCTTGGGCAGACTTGTCATTGCCAGCATCGACGAGCACGACTTTGTTTGGCCCCGCATCGAGCAAGAACGCGCTGACGAAACCATCCTTCACGGTCTCGACCCCAGGAGCGAGCAGCCCCTCGACGATAGGACTGTTGTTTCCAAACGCCGAGTACCAGACCGCTCCAGCCGCGCACACGAGCAACAACACCACGACGCCGATCCACTTCAGCACGCGTTTCATGGTGTCCGTTTTACACGCCTCGAAGGGATCGCGACAGCCCGACAGCAAGTCATGGTCATCGACGTGGAGTGTCTCGGCTTTCGTATAGACTGTTCGGCATGCGAAACGGACTCGTGGGGCTCTTCGTTTTGGCGTGTGCTTGCAAGAGCGCGAATGTCACCGACGCGGAAGGCAAAGGGGATGTGAAATATCTCGTCGCCCAGGGGACGCCAGAGGCCGTGGCCGCGCTGGGAAGACTGGCGGACAAGAATCCCGCCGCGCTCAAGGCACTCGACGACCGCGCCGGCACGGACATGAATGTTTATTCGGCCGCGTGGCAGGCGACTTTGCGCGGGGCAGAGTGGGGGCCCAAGACATTGCGCGCTGGGCTTGCTGATGCCTCGCGCGCCGAGTTGGCTGCTATCGCGATGACTCGGAAGGATGACCATCTCGAGGCTTTTGCCAGCGACTTGGATGGAGCGATGACCTTACTCGGGAAGGACTCGCGCGCCGTGAGTGTGCCGGCCGTGTTTGCGAGTTGTGGGAAGGCTGCGCAGCCTTTCATCGAGAAGAGACTTGCCGATGGGACGACGCGTGAGGCGATGTGTCGAGGGTTGGCCTCTCCCGACGCGAGCGCGGATTCGCGTGCGACCTTCATGCGTGTGCCGGCGACTTCGCGCGATGGGCAGTCGTGTTTGCGTGCGTCGACTCAGATGATCAAGACGGATGACACCGCCCTCGCGTGGCTGGGCACTTCTGCCGAAGCGGGGCTGCTCACTGCTGCCGCCAACGAGGAGAGCATCACGTGCGATCGGATCGCCATTGTTTGGAGTCACGCTCTCAGCGAGCGACCGACCGATCAACGCGCGCAGCTGACCGTCCCGCTGAGTGCCACACTCAAGCGCTGCAGTAAGTCGCTGGACTCTGCGCGCGCGGCAGCACTCGACAAAGGCGATCTCACCGCGGTCATCGTTGGTGCTCTCGAGCCGGCGGATCCCCGCATGAGCGACTTGAAGCTGACATGCGCGCGGCTCCCCATCGTGTCTCGATCTGCGAGGATCGACGCAAGGCTGCGTGGACGCGCAAGTGACGCGCTCGTGCAGATGTGCTCCTGGGGGAAGTAGGGGAGCCCGACCGCGGCGGTCGCTGCTAGCTAGAGGACGAACGTGGCAAGCCCAGCCAACTATCGAGACGTCGGTGAGATGCTCGGGCTTTGGCTCAAGCCTTCTCCGATCGCAGCAAGTCGCCTTTTACGTGGCGGTAAGATCGACACACTGACGACTGCCAGCGATCTCGGCCATGCTCGAACGATCATCAATTTGCGGCGCGAGCCAGATCCGACCCACCTCTCCGGAGTCAGGATCGTCCACATCCCAGCCATCGACGGACTCGAGAACTACAAGACCACGACCCACCAAGTTCGTGACTGGGTCTCGAAGGCGTTGCGAGCGCTCGTCGTCGCGGAGCCACCCGTGTATGTGCACTGCACAGCGGGTCGCGATCGAACTGGCGTTGTGATTGCGGCTGCGCTCGTTCTGGGTGACGTGCGGCCTCCGATCGTGATCGAAGAGTACATGTTGAGTGACAACGGCAACGCCGTCGCGATCCGAACCGCCATCGATGGCATCTTGTTTTCGCGCGTCGAGATCGTCGACAAACGTGCGCTACGCGACTGGCTCCTCGTGGGCAGTACTTAGCGGGCGTCGAGATCGCCACACAACGGATCGTGTGGATTCGTGCAAGTGGGTTTCTTCGTGGCTTGCACGGGGGTCGCGATCGCTCGCACAGGCTGGGGCTTACTTCTGGTCGCGTCCAACGCGGTCTGCAATCGTTGGTTGTCCGCTCGGAGCGCCGTGATGGTCTGCTCGCCCTGCGCGATCATGTCTCGATCTCGAGAGCGATCACGCAGAGAGTCAGCGCGTGCGCGGTCGAGGTCTGCGGTGATGTCCCGCAAGTGCTGATCTTGGCGCGCTTGCTGAGGCGAACCAAACTGGACCCACCACCCACTCGCGACGAGCATCGCCACGGTGAGGCCCGCGATCACGCCGGATGCGAACGACGGCACCCTAGACGGCCGAGGTGTAATCACCGCCGAGACCGAAGCCATGGCGACACGCACGCGTGCGTCGACCTCTGCGATGCGCTCATCAGCTGCAGCCTTGGCGATGGCCTCGAGACGAACACGCTCGACCGCCGCAGCCTTGGTCGCCTCACCCCGCAGCCGCTCTTCACGCGCCTTTCGTTCGTGAAGCTCTTCGGCCTCGCGGGCGGCCTCTGCGCGCTCAAAATCGATGCGCACCTTGGCAGCGCGCAACTGCTCGAGTCGCTCGCCCTCCGCACACACACGCTCCTCTTCCTGCTGCATCAAGTGTCGGAGCGAAGTCTGAACTGACTCATCTTCTCTGCGTATCCGTCTGACGTGACGAGCCCTTCAGAGATTGCGGCTGTGCACGACCTCGTGTAGCGGCGTGATGCCGCGCTTTCCATGAAGTTCGCGACGGTCAGTTTGGCGCGATCGAGGCGCCGAAGGTGGTCTTCCACCGATGGGGAAGGAGCTCGCCGAGCCGCTGCTTGGGATGGTCCTGCACGCGTAGCAAAACGTCGGCGAGGTAGGTCTCTGGATTGACGTCATGCCGCTCGCATGTGGCAATGAGCGAGTAGAGGATCATGAAGCGTCGCCCAGCCTCTGCGGTGCCGAAGAAGAGAGAATTCTTTCGCGCGAGAGCGATGATGCGGAGAGCCGACTCGGATGCGTTGTTGTGGATGGGTATTTTTGGATCACCCACAAATGCGATGAGCCTGTCCCACTGATTGTTCATGTAGCGAAGCGCGACTCCCATCGGACTTTCGGCTCGAAGTTGGGAGTCATGTTGTCGCGCCAGACGCGGATGCGTTCGAGAATGGGAAGGCTTCGGCGCTGGCGCAATTCGTGATGATCGGAGGTGCCAACGATGTTCATCGAGAGAGCTTTTCGCTCGACCATGAAGAGCTCGAGGATGATGTCGAGTCCCTGGCGCGCTTCGGGCGCCGTGACGAGCGCGTCAAA
>JAYVXK010000410.1:0-1931 GCA_043785265.1 Myxococcales bacterium
CTTCACTCGCGCGCTCGAAGTGGATCCGCAATTCGTCCCCGCGCTCGAGCATTTGGAGCGCATTCACACGGCGCGTTCGCAAACCAAAGAGCTCGCAGACGTGCTCACTCGAAAAGCCGCGGCGCTCACCGATCCGGCTGAAATCGTGCAAACCAAGCTGCGCATCGGCTCGCTCTATGAGACGTCTCTCGCTGATCCACCACGCGCGGCGCAGGTGTATCGCGAAGCTCTCAACGTGGATGTCGCCAACCTCAACGCCATGCGCGGACTCGCTCGTGTGACCGAGGTGTTGCAGCAGTGGCCCGAGCTCATCAAGGTGCTCGAGCAGCAACTCGACGTCGTGGCGACCGAGCGCGAGCGGATCGACTTGCTGATGCAGTTGGCCAACCTCCAAGAGGAGCACTTCCTCAAGGCGGACTTGGCGGCACTGCGTCTCGAGCAGGCGCTCGAGATCGATCCCAATCACGAAGAGGCGTACTTTGCGCTCGAGCGCAACTATCGCAAGTTGCGACAGTGGCCGGAGTTGGTCGGCGCGTACGAGCGGCACATCACCGCAACGAGCGACAAGAAGACCAAGGTCGAGAACTACGGCTTCATCGCTCAGGTTTATTCCGACGAGATCGAAGACGTCGACAAATCGATCGATGCGTACCGCAACTTGATCGACCTCGAGGAGACGAACCTCCCCGCTCTCGAAGCGCTCTCCAAGCTCTACGAAAAGCAGGGCGATGCAGCGCAAGCCATCGACTACATGGCGCGCGTCGCAGATCTCACTCAGGACAGCAAACAGCGCGTCGAGGCTTATTACCGCATCGGCAAGTCGCTCGACGAAAAGCTCGGCGATCGAGTTGCCGCACGTGACCGTTACGAGATGGCGCTCGATCTCGATCCGTCGCACTTGCTGTCACTCGCATCGCTTCGCCAGATTGCTCTCGACGATAGCGACTTCGACAAGGCAGCGAAGTATCTCGATCAGGAGCAGAGCTACACGCAGGCACCGCGTCAGCGCGCGCGCTTGCTCGTAGACCTCGGCAAACTCCGCGACGAGATGCTCGGTGAGCACGACAGCGCGGTGCTCTCATGGGAGGCCGCAAATGAGGCAGATCCAGAGAACGAAGACGCCGCGTTGCCACTATCGAACGAGTACGTGAACACGCAACAGTGGGACAAGGCCGAGCTGCTGCTTGATCTGCTCGTACGTAAGAGCGGCAAGCGAGAGCGCTCTGAACAACACGACCTGCAAAACAAGCTCGGCTTGGTGTGCGCGGCGCTGAACAAGGACGATAAGGCCCTCAAGGCGTACACGGCGGCGCATCAGCTCGACCTCACTGATCAGACGACGATCAAGGGTCTCGCAGAAGTGAGCTTCCGACTCAAAGACTGGGGCTCGTCGCTCACGAACTATCAGAAGGTGCTCACCTCCCTCGCCGAGGACGAGAACGAAGCACGTGCAGACGTCTACTATCGCTTGGGTTGCATCAAGCGTGAGCAGGCGCAGGCCAAGCAAGCGATCAACAACTTCGAGAAGGCTCTCGGGGTCGATGCATCGCACAAGCCGACGCTCGAAGCGCTCGTGTCGCTCTACACCGAGATCAAAGACTACAAACAAGTCGTCGCTTACAAGCGACAGATCCTCGACAACGTCATGGATGCCGACGAGCGCTTCAAAGTGCTCAACGAAATCGGCGAAATTTGGCGCGATCTAGACAAGAGCCCGGCGAAGGCCGTCGAAGCATTCGAAGAGGCACGCGATCTCCAGCCCACCAGTCACCCGCTGTTGCATACGCTGCTCGCGCTTTATCAAGGGACCGAAAACTGGCCCAAGATGATCGACACGATCCAAGCGATCAGCGATCTCGAGAAGGACCCGATTCGCAAGAGCAAGTTCATCTACACGATGGCGCAGCTCTATCGCGACAAAGAGAACGACC
>JAYVXK010000411.1:0-6541 GCA_043785265.1 Myxococcales bacterium
CGCGCCTTACGTTGACGGGCGCCATGCAGCCCGATCGATTCACGAACAAAAGCCAAGAAGCCCTGCGCACGAGCCTCGACATCGCGGGCCGTCGCGGCAACCCAGAGTTGGTACCCGAGCACGTGCTCCTCGCCATGTTCGAACAAGACGAAGGCGTCGCGCGTCCTCTGTTTCAGAAAGCAGGCGGTGACGTGACTGCGCTCCAGGCGCAACTCACCAAACGCGTCGACGCACTTCCGCGCGCATCGGGCGGCGCCGAACCAGGTCTGTCGCGTCGAACCAACGAGATGTTGCGACGCGCAGAAGACCAGGCCAAGCAACTCAAAGACGACTTCGTGTCGGTCGAGCATTTTCTCCTCGCGTTGGCTCATCACGACAGTGAGATTCTGGCTGTCTTCGAGCTCGCCGGCGGCGTCACGGCGTCCAAGTTGCTCGCAGCACTCGCGGGCGTGCGCGGCAGCCAGCGGGTGACGGACAAAGATCCAGAGGGAAAATTCCAAGCCCTCGAGAAGTACTGTCGCGATCTCACGGACGCGGCCAAAAAGGGTAAGACCGATCCGGTCATCGGTCGCGACGAAGAGATCCGTCGCGTCATGCAAGTGCTCT
Organism: Myxococcales bacterium; assembly: GCA_043785265.1. Lineage (GTDB taxonomy): Bacteria > Myxococcota_A > Polyangia > Polyangiales > Polyangiaceae > JANYHY01. Next base: position 607 of record JAYVXK010000411.1, read on the forward strand.
CGCGGCGCACCAAGAACAACCCCGTGCTCATCGGCGAGCCTGGTGTTGGCAAGACCGCCATCGTCGAAGGCATCGCGCAACGCATCGTCCGTGGCGACGTGCCCGAGTCACTCAAGAACAAGAGGTTGGTGTCCTTGGACATGGGCGCGCTCGTCGCCGGGGCGAAGTATCGCGGCGAGTTCGAAGACCGCCTCAAGGCTGTCCTCAAAGAGGTCGAGAGCGCAGCGGGGCAACTCATTCTCTTCATCGACGAGATCCACACCATCGTGGGCGCAGGCGGCGGCGAGGGCGCGATGGATGCCGCAAACCTGCTGAAACCAGCCCTCGCGCGAGGTGAGCTACGTTGCATCGGCGCGACGACTCTCGACGAATACAAGAAGCGCATCGAGAAAGACGCGGCCCTCGAGCGTCGCTTCCAACCCGTCTATGTGGCGCAACCCACAGTCGAGGACACCATCGCGATCCTGAGGGGTCTCAAAGAGCGCTACGAAGTCCACCACGGCATCAGGATTCAAGACGCTGCGCTCGTCGCCGCCGCCACGCTCAGTGATCGCTACGTGACCGAGCGCTTCTTGCCCGACAAAGCCATCGACCTCATCGACGAAGCCTCCGCGAAGATGAAGATGGAGTCGGACAGCATGCCGGCCGACATCGACCAGGTCATGCGACGCCTCACGCAGTTGCAGATCGAAGAGCAGGCGCTCAAAAAAGAGCGAGACCCCGCGAGCAAAGCGCGACTCGAACTCGCGCACAAAGAGATCAGCGAGCTGCGCGAAAAGAGCGATGGGATGCGCATGCACTGGCAGCGCGAAAAAGAGATCATCGATCAGATTCGCGCCGTGCAACCCGAGATCGAGCGGCTTCGCACGCAGGCCGACCAACTGCAGCGCAAAGGCGACTTCAACGCGGTGGCTGAAATCAGCTACGGAAAGATCCCCGCGCTCGAGAAGAAAGCAGAAGAGCTGCGTCGCGGTCTCGCCAAGGTCCAAGAGAAGCAAAGCTACTTGCGCGAAGAGGTCACCGACCAAGACATCGCCGCGATCGTGGGCAAGTGGACGGGCATCCCCACGAGCAAGATGTTGCAAGGAGAGATGCAGAAGCTCCTTCACATGGAGGACAACCTCAGGCTCAGGGTCGTCGGACAGGACGAAGCGATGAAGGCGATCTCGAATGCCGTCCGCCGCTCACGCGCAGGTCTCGGCGACGACAAGCGTCCCATCGGGAGTTTTCTCTTCTTGGGTCCGACAGGCGTCGGCAAGACCGAACTCGCACGCGCACTCGCTGAGTTCCTGTTCGACGACGAGCGCGCCATGCTCCGACTCGACATGAGCGAGTACATGGAAAAACACTCGGTTTCACGCCTGATCGGCGCGCCTCCTGGTTATGTCGGTTACGACGAGGGCGGTCAGCTCACAGAGCCTGTGCGGCGTCGTCCCTATTCAGTGGTGCTCTTCGACGAGGTCGAGAAGGCCCATCCCGACGTGTGGAACGTATTGCTGCAAGTGCTCGACGACGGTCGCCTGACAGATGGACAAGGGCGCACGGTCAACTTCAAGAACACTGTGCTCATCCTCACGAGCAACATCGGGTCTGCGCAGATCACATTGATCGAAGAGCGAGCCGAGATCAGCCGGGGCGACAAGACGGAGCTGGTACGACGCGCCGTGATGGAGGAAGTCAAAAAGAGTTTCCGTCCTGAGTTCGTCAATCGGTTGGACGAGGTGGTGGTGTTTCATCGGCTCGAGAAGGAGCAACTGCGGAGCATCGTCGACATTCAGCTCGCGCGGTTTTCCGAGCGCTTGAAGAAGCGTGAGTTGCGGATTGAATGCAGTGTCGCGGCGAAGGATTTTCTTGGCGAGGTGGGGTGGGATCCGCAGTATGGGGCGCGGCCGTTGAAGCGGGCGATTCAGAAGTATCTCGAGGATCCTCTCGCGAGGCGGGTGATTGCTGGGGAGTATCCTCCGGGGACGCGGATTGAGGTTGATCGCAATGGCGAGGAGCTCGCGTTCAAGTCGCATGTTGCAAACTGAGGGTTGAAGGGGCCACTCTTCCTTAGCTAAGGCTAAGTCGGTACCTAACTCACGTTTGTTGCAGTGAGCTGACTGGCTCATGCGTGAGACGGTCGGGCTCGTGTGCGGCAAAAGTTGGGCATAGCTCCGCGAGGGGGCTACGATCGGAGAATCGTGGGGAGGGCAGGGATCATTTCGGGGCTTTGTGTGGGACTGGCGATCGCGCTGGTGTCGGCGCCGCGGCGTGCTTGCGCCGAGCCGCGTGTTCACGGCGAGATAGGTGGCGCGTACCCGGTCAGCTCCCCGCAGCGTGGCGAATTTGGGCCGGGCGGGCAGTTGGCTGCGTCCGCTGAGGTCACACTCGCCAAGCCGATCGGCATCCAGCTCGAACTCTCGGCCACGGCGCTTTCGGTGGGGTCGTCGCCGCAGAGCGGGCTCGCGCCAAAGAGCGTCGGCTTTGGGTTTGGCGTGATGGCGGGCATTCGCTTGCGGCCGTTTGCTGGGCACCCTGGAGGGTTGTGGCTCGACGCCAACGGCGGCCTCGAAGCCACTGGCGATCTCTTTCGGCCTGCCTTGGACGCGCATGTCGGCTGGGAGTTTCGCGTGGGCAGTGGTCGCTTCGATCTGGGCCCGTACGTCGGCTACTTGCACATCTTCCAGCTCGGGATCGTTCCATCGCCGAGCGACGCCAACATTCTCGCTGCCGGACTCTCGTTGGGGCTCGGCGAGGCGCAGGGCCGCGTCGATCGCGGCGACCGCGATCACGATGGAGTCTTCGACGACGAGGACGCGTGCCCCGATGTGCCCGGCCGACGAACCGCCGATCCCCACACGAACGGCTGTCCGAGGACCGATCGCGATCACGACGGAGTCTTCGACGACGAAGACGCATGCGTGGACGTGCCCGGAAGGCAAACCGACGATCCAAAGACCAACGGCTGCCCGCGGCCGGATCGCGACGCGGACGGAATCTTCGACGACGAAGACGCGTGCCCGGATGTGAAAGGCGTACGCACCAACGACCCGAAGACCAACGGGTGCGCCGATCGCGACGGCGACGGCATTCTCGATCCGCTCGATGCCTGTCTGGACGTCAAAGGCGTTGCAACCAACGATCCCAAAACCAACGGCTGCCCGCCTTCTGCTGGCCCCGCTCGTGTCGAAGGCGATCACATCGAGCTCGACGAGATCATCCACTTCGAGACCGACGACGCGCGGGTTCACCACGTGAGCTGGCCCCTCGTGAAGAAAATCGCCGATCTCATCACGGCCAGTCCTGACATCCAGGAGATCCACATCCTCGGCCACGCCGACCGCACTGGGGCCGAGGAGTACAATCGAATCCTGTCGAAGGAGCGCGCCGACTCGGTGCGAAGGCTCCTCATTCATTTTGGCATCGATCCATCGCGGCTCACCACGGAGGCGTTTGGCTCGAACAAGCCGCGCGCCGAGGGATCAGACAAGACAGCGCTCAGTCAGAACAGGCGCGTCGAGTTCATCATCACCAAGACCTCACCCGCGCCGGCCCCGACACCCATCACGCCACCAGGAGCGACGCCATGAATCGTCTTCGCGCTCTTGCAATCTCCCTGGCGCTCGTGTGTGCGGTGATTTTCGCATGCGGTCGCGAGAACGCCCTCGTCGGTGGAGAGTGTGCGCCGGGCTATGGCGACAACCCGTGCCCCGACGGATCTTCGAATGACGGCCCAAGTTCGGACGGGCCAAATCTCGATGGCCAGGACCTCGACGGTCAAAGCTCCGATCGCACCAACACGGGTGACGGCCCTGGTGACGGAGCGCCGATCTTTTGCGACGACGGTCTCGTCCCGTGCAACGGCACCTGCATCGACACGACGTCGGATCCCTACAATTGCGGGGGCTGCGGAATCATCTGTCCGTCGCTCCTTTGCGCGAACAGCCTCTGCGTCGGCTCCGTCCCCGGAAGCTACGTCGCGATCGGACACGACTACGAGACCAGCTTCAGCGCCGCGCAGAAGCGCGTTTTGTCCAACGCCGCGCTCATCACCCAAGCGATGGCCATCCGCGTCCTGTCCTACGAGCAATACGCCGCGCCGCTCGCTGTCACCAACGTGAAGTCGATCATCACGACGGCGGCGACTGGCCAGGGAAGGTCCGTGGTGTACACGGCCACGAGTCAACCCTCGGATGTTGCCACGATGACCGTCCTCAAGACCGACGTCCTCATCGTCTATTCACAGACGAGCGCGCCCCCCAATACGCTCGCGACGATCGGTGCAGGATGGACCAAGACGCTGACCAACTTCACCCACGTGGGCGGAATCGTCGTCGTGTTGGATGGATCGTCTGGGGCGAACCCGCAGATGCCGGCACTCATGACCGCGGCAGGGATCTTCAACATGGCCGCGTCGACCCCCATGTCTACCGGCAGTCCGCTTTTTGTCGTGGCCCCTGGCGACGCCGTGGGGTTTGGCGTCATCAGCCCGTACGGCGCAGGAAACCGCTCGGCCTTCTTCACGTGCAACGATCCGAACGGCGGCGCCGTGACGTATGTCGTCGAGAATCCAGCGGGCGACGCTGCCGCCACGCAGCCGGTGGTCATTCACAAAGTTGCTCCGTGAAAGCTCCGTTGGCGTGCGTGGTCTTGCTTTCGTGCAAAGTACAACTCGCAGTCTCCTGCGGCTGAATTGAGCCGCTGCGGCGCTTTGCCGGAGGGATGGCGCAGGCTGAGCTAAGATGGTGGTGCGACCAACGACAGGAGCCGTGAATGGCTGACTACGCGAGGGTGTTGCGGCGATCTCTCTGTGCGGCCATGGCGTGTGCGGCGACGACGGTTGCGGTGCGTGCGTCGGCGGACACTCCGAAGAGTCATGCGTTCCGCGACCATGCCGTGCACACAGCGCCGACCGACCCGTTCGGCCCGAGCGACAAACTCAATTACTTCGGCGGGCGTGTGATCTCCAACGTGAAGGTCATCGCGGTCACGTGGGGCACGAAGGTCGACGCGAACTACATGTCGAAGCTCGCGGGCTTCTATCAAATGATCACAGTGAGCCCGTGGATCGACTGGCTCAGTGAGTACGACACGGTTGGGAAGATCGGCTACATCGATGGGAAGGTCGGCTCAGGCCAGCACATCGGTCGCGGCTCTTATGGTGGCCTCGTCGTGTTGTCGTCTCTGCAAAACAACACCACCGCGCTCACCGACCAGGATGTGCAAGACGAGCTGCTCTACCAACTCCAGAACAACACACTGCCGCCACCCGAGTTCGACCTCTGGGGCAACGTCAACACGCTCTACATGATCGACTTCCCGCCTGGGATTAGCATCTCGCTCGGGCAGAACTACAACTCGTGTTCCAGTTTTGGCGCCTACCACAGCACCTTCCTATACAAGGCCAAGAGCGTCCCTTATGGCGTTCATCCCTATTGCGGATATGGCTTCGATACGGCGACCGAAATTCACTCGCACGAGCTCGTCGAGGCGATCACCGATGCCGAAGTAGGATTGGGCATCAACCCCAACACCGGCCGGCCCGCCGCGTGGGTTCAGGACAGCACGGGGCAAGAGTCGGGCGATCTCTGCAACTATGTCGGCGCGAACGTGTCTGGCTACGTGGTGCAGAAGGCCTGGTCGAACTACGCCAAAGCGTGCGTCGCGACCATTCCGATTTGCGACGGCTCGCTCTCTCCGCCTGCATGCCGCCCATGCAACAAGTACGACTCCGGCGTGGCGTGCGGTGGTGCCACGCCCGCGTGCGCGACCTCTGGGCCGAGCGCAGGTCGTTGCGTGCTCTGCACTTCGAACTTTTCGAACAAGTGCACGGGCGCGACGCCAGTCTGCGAGGACTCGAAGAACTGGTGCGTCGGCTGCTTGGCAAATGCCGATTGCAACGGCGCGACGCCGGTCTGCGAGGCGTCGACGAAGACCTGCCGGTCGTGCACTC
>JAYVXK010000412.1:0-1928 GCA_043785265.1 Myxococcales bacterium
CAACGCACTGTTGCTGGCGGCATCCTCGCGAACGACCCGATCGACTTCTATCAATTCTGGGCGCCAGCCGAACTCGCGCTCGGTGCCGCGTGGAGCCCGTCGCGATCGGTGACGGTCTCCACGGATCTGACTTGGCATCAGTGGTCGCAGTTTCGCACGGGGTTCGACGGCGACCCCTCACCGGCATTCAAAGACACACTTAGTCTTCGCAGTGGCGTTTCCTGGAGAACACTTAGATGGCTAACCCTTAGATGTGGCGCGGCCTTCGAGCCGTCTCCTGTGCCGGAGCAAGTCGGCGCGACCAACTACACGGGGGCCAACACGCTCATCTACGCGCTCGGCGCAGGTCTGGATTTGCGCCCGATCGCGCATGTTCCGCTTGCGATTGATGCGCATGTTCGCGCGCGCGTCGGGGCCACGCAGAGTGCACACAAAGAGGTCTCTCAACTCCCAGACGCCAACGCGGATCTCCCTGGCAAGCAAATCGACAACCTTGGGTATCCAGGATTTTCCTCCCAGGCGACCTCGCTCCAAGCCGGACTGACACTCACTTTTTTTCTTAGCAAGGAGCGACCGTGAGGCGCTCCTCTCTGCTTTTGTCAGGCGCAATCCTGACTGCCGCGACGCACGCGCACGCAGGTCCGGAAGACTCGCTCGGTGCTAGTCCGCGATCGATGGCGCTCGCAGGATCGTACGCGGCGCGTCCCGGAGACGCCGCGGCGTCGTATTACAACCCTGGAGGTCTCGCGCCGGGTCGATCGCTCGGAGATGCAGAAAAAGGCGGGTTCTTCGAGGGATCAGCGGCGCTCGTCTACGCGCACTCCACGCTCCACGTCACTCGTCTCGATGGTGCGAATCTGTCCACGCCGAATGTCCCCGACACGATCGGTCTGGTGATCGGCACGCGCTTCTCGCTCGGTCGCTTGTTTCACATCGATGGTCTCGACATGGGCCTCAATGTGTTTTTGCCGACGCATCTCTTTCAATGGTCGATTCGTCCCGACGACGACATGCAGTGGTCCCTGCTCACTGATCGCACTCAAGTCTTCTCTGCTCACTCAGGCATCTCCTACCGTGTGACTCCTTGGCTATCCTTAGGTGTCGGACTTCGCGTGCTCTTTGGCGCGCAGACGTTGACCAAGGGTCTGGTCACCAGCGTAGGACTCGAGACAGACCCCGTCACGGGCAAGAGCGCGGTCAAGACAGGCACTCAACTCGGCACCGACGCAGAAGTATTTGGTCGTGTCTCGCCGAGCGCGGGTGTGCTCATCACTCCGATCGATCGTCTGCGGATCGGTCTTGTTTATAGGCACAAAAGTTACGTCGACGATTGGGGCAACACGCGCATCAGTGGCGTCCCCGACATCGGCGACATGGGTTACACGCATCACTACGCGCACTACTTCGAACCCAGCGAAGTGACGGTCGCTGCATCCGCCGATCTCATGCGAGGTCTCGATGTGTCGTTCGACTTGACCTACAACCGATGGAGAGACGCACTAAGTACCAATCGCAATGATCTAAGTGGTGCCGCCATTTGGGGAGACACTTGGACGCCTGCCTTCGGTGTCCGGTATCGACCCGCCCCCATCCTCGCGCTGATGACAGGGTATCGATTTCAAAAGTCACCTCTCGACAACTTTGGCGGACCGACGAACTTGCTCGACGCAGACCGTCATGTGGTCGGCTTGGGCTTCGAGCTGTCTCTCGGCAGCGTCGCGCGCGCGATCGTCGGCGTGCAATACACTTCGCTCGTCACGCGCTCTGAAACCAAGGATTCTAGGCGGTTTCAGAGCGATGCCGCGCTCGTGAAGAACGCAGGCTATCCTTCCTATGCTTACGGAGGTCACGTGATGGCGACATCAGTCGGCGTGGAGGGACGATGGTAAGGCGCAAGATCGCGTTGGCGGTTTGTACGGCGATGTTGG
>JAYVXK010000413.1:0-1928 GCA_043785265.1 Myxococcales bacterium
ACCATTCCAGGCAAGAGCGCGCGTAGTGCCCAATGCACAGTCTCGACATTCGACTCCATCATGGCGCGGTATTCGTCCACGCTCTCGGCGATGGGCGTCTCATGAAGCGGCTTGCCACCACGCCAGCCACCCGCAACGAGTGCTGCATGCGAAAACGGTTCTCCGGCTTCTTGTTCCATGGCCTCGAGCGCTGACGTGAGATCGCCAATCGCTTTGACATCGAGCGCTCTCCCAAACGCGTGACTGCCAAGTTCCGTCTTGAGAAGAGCGAGCCGGTCTTTGCCATGCAACGTGTCGAGTAGGCCTAGTTTATGGCCTTTTGATGCAAGTGAACGCGCGAGTGCCGATCCAAGAGCGCCGGCACCACCTGTAACGAGCGTGAGAGACATGCTCTCCAAACTACTCGCAAAGCTCTACTTGCAGCAGAGAGTTTGCGCCCCGTTGGTCAGTGCGAGCGAGGCGTCGGAGCCGCTCGTAGTGCACGTCGTCTGCACCGGCCCCGCGTCATAGATCGCCGATCGAACGCTGTTTGCGCCAGCATCGACGCAGCCTTGATTGGCATTGGTGACCGTTCCCGCATCGAGCGTACAATCCTGAGTAGCAAACATCGTCAATTGACCACTACAGCTCGCCGAGGCGTCGCAGCCACACGCGGTGCACTTGGCTGGGGTGTTCGGGCGATCGAGGATGATTTGCTTGTAACCAATGGGGCATGCGTGCACACCGGCTGCGAGTGCGCAGCGCTCGTAGAGAGCCTTGGGGGCCGTACAAAAGTCGAACTCGCAGCTCGCCGAGCAGATGCTCGCCACGGCAGCGTCCCAGCCTTGATTGCCAACTTGTTGGACTGTGCACGATGGGTTCTGAGGCTTAGAAAGCACTGAAATCGAGAGACTTGCTGCGCTGAGGTTGTTTCCAAAATCGCTGCAACTGCCGTCACGTGGCGCGCTGCCAGCGTCTTCCAGGTTGTTGCAGACGTTGTTGGTGCCGATGGTGATGAGCGGATCAGAACACGACGCATCGGCGGCGCAATTGCCGCAACTGCAGGACGTCGGGTCGAAGGTGACCTGTCTCATGTCGAAGTAGTCTGCTTGGACGCTCCCGTCTGCGGCCGGGCACGCGGCATTGCTGATGATATGCAAGTAGGGAGTCCATCCGCCATCGAACTCGGCCAAACAACCACCCGCGTCTGCGCAGCTGGGCGGCGGAGTCGTGTCAGGTTGAATGACGTCGGCGATGGGATTGGTGTCCTGGGGATTGCTATCGTTGACGGTGGTGTCAGGGCCGACGAGCGTGTCTTCGAGGGACGCGTCCAAGCCGTCGCCTGCCAGGCCACCGCGATCGAGTCCGCACGCGGCCGCAATCACGACGCAGACAAGCGACCCTGCGCCGACGACGATTCGAAGGTAGCGCTGAGACTGCATCGCTTTGATCATGAGGCGTTGGACCGTCCGCGCGCAACATTATGACGATTCATTTGCAGCAGACCGTCTTGACGCCGACGAATCCAGCGTCACCCCCGGGATCGGAGCCCGCCCCGCAAAATGGCCCGACGGGCGGTGTAGTCGTCACCTTGACGCCCAGCCAACCGTTCTTTCCGGTGGACAGCTGGCAGACGGTGTCTGCAGTGGGCGCAAACTGGACGTTGTCGCTGCAGTCGGACTTGCCATGCATCTCGACGGTCGTGGGACACGCGACATTCGGAACGGCGGTGCAGCTCGGGCATGGAGCGCAGGCGGCGGCGAAATCCACGGCAGATCCAACGAGCAGTCGGGTCGTGTAAACGGGGTCGCATGGCATGTCGCCCGTGCTGATGATGCATGCCTTGACCCCACCCACGGTCGCCGCGCAAAAATCGGCCTTGCAGGTGGGCTGACAGAGGCGGACTTTGCTGCTGGTGCCCGTCTGCGCGCCCGTGCGTGCGGGACTGC
>JAYVXK010000414.1:0-1927 GCA_043785265.1 Myxococcales bacterium
CACTTCCCGCAAGACAACACGATCTGGAGCATCGGCTCGGGATACGGCGGCAACGTGCTGCTCGGCAAAAAATGCTTGGCGCTACGCATTGGTAGTTACCTGGGTCAACAGGAAGGTTGGCTCGCAGAGCACATGCTCATCCTCGGCGTAGAGAGCCCCGAAGGCGAGATGACGTATGTCGCCGCGGCCTTCCCAAGTCAGTGCGGCAAGACCAACTTTGCGATGATGGTCCCCCCCAAGCGATTCAAAGGTTGGAAGATTTGGACTGTGGGAGACGACATCGCCTGGATGCGCGTCGGCGATGACGGTCGGCTCTACGCCATCAATCCCGAAGCCGGCTACTTCGGTGTTGCTCCAGGCACCAGCATGAAGAGCAACCCCAACGCGATGAAGACTGTGTTGAAGGACACCATCTTCACGAATGTCGCCATGACCAAAGACGGCGACGTGTGGTGGGAAGGTAAGGACGGTCCGGTACCGGAGGAACTCACCGACTGGCAAGGCCGCCCGTGGAAGAAAGGCTCCACCGAAAAGGCCGCGCATCCCAATTCACGATTCACGGCTCCCGCGGAGAATAACCCTTGGAAAAGCCGGTTTGCGGACGATCCAGGCGGCGTGCCCATCAGCGCGATCATCTTTGGCGGTCGACGCGCAACGACGATTCCTCTGGTCATGCAAGCCTTCCACTGGGCTCACGGCGTCTTCATGGGCGCCACCTTGGGCAGTGAGACGACCGCAGCGGCGACAGGCAAGGTCGGCGTGGTGCGCCGCGACCCCATGGCGATGCTTCCCTTCTGTGGATACAACATGGGTCAGTACTTTGCGCACTGGCTCGCGATGCAATCGCACATCGCGTATCCGCCCAAAATCTTCCTAGTGAATTGGTTCCGTCAGAACAAGGAAGGTAAGTTTCTTTGGCCAGGGTTTGGCGAGAACATGCGCGTGCTCAAGTGGATCGTCGATCGTGCGCGTCTGCGCGTCGGCGGACAAGAGACGCCGTTCGGCTGGGTTCCGCGCGCCGGTGACTTGGACCTCTCCGAGTTGGACATCACCGCAGAGCAAGTCGACGAAGCCACCGCCATCGACGTGGACGAGTGGAAGACCGAACTCGACGCTCAAGGCACTTTCTTCACCAGTTTGGGCGAACAAATGCCGCGCGCTCTGGAGCTTCAACGAGAGTTTTTGCTCGCACGCATCGAGAGCATGCACGGCAAATGGACCGTGCGGTAGCACTGCTGAGGTGCTATTTTGGTGCGACGAGTCGCTTGATTGCACGGAGGCGCAGATGAATGTTCGACGTTTTGCGGTGGTTGTCTCGTTGACGGCGTGCGCGTTCGTGGCTGGCTGCTCGAGCAGCGGTGGCGGTGGCGGTGGCATCCCCGCCGACGGCGGTGGACCCGAAGCGCTGACCATCAACGAGAAGGAACCGAACGACGGTCCCGATCTCGCGGGCTCGCAAGACGTGGGCGTGTTCACCACCGACAAGAAGCTCATCATCAAAGGCACCTTGGAGAGCGGCGGCAACAACGGGGTCAAGTACACGGGTGACCTCGACCTGTTCGCGTTCAAGGTCAACGCACCTGGATCGATCGACGTGAATGTCGACTGGACTGCGGCCGCCGACGTCGACTTCGTGCTCTACGACGGCACGCTCAAACCGACGATCTACGACACAACGACAAACAAGCCGGCGGTGGGCTCGCTACCAGGCGCGAGTGGACAGTACATCCTCGGAACCTTCTCGAAGGACAACGCAACGCCCTACACGGTGACGATCACATTCAAGACGGGCGGAGCCGCAGCCCCAGACGCGGGCGCTACATGCCCGACGACACCGATCATCGCCGCGAACCACAGCGGCGGTTGCAGCATCGACACCACGTCGCCCGTGTGTGCCCTTGCTGATCTTCGCAACGGCGGCACGTTC
>JAYVXK010000415.1:0-6535 GCA_043785265.1 Myxococcales bacterium
GCGCGCGGATGAGAACCGAATGCCAGTGTGCGCTTGACCAGTCGCGACTCGGCATCCACCAGAGTCACACTCGCACCGTCACGATCCACCGCTGCGACCCATTTGTTGTCTGGGCTCAGCGCGACCGAAGTGATGTTCTTGCCTATGGAAGTTTCTGCGAGGACCTTCTGCGTGTCGATGTCGACATAGCTGATGCTTCCTACATCGCCATTGGCGGTCCATACCCCGCCGCGCAGCGTGTCGAACACGATCGAAGAGGAACTACGGTCTTTGCGATCATCGAGCTTGATGAGTGCAGGAGGTCCCGATTCGAGAGGACCCAGACTCGCTTCTTTCTGCGTGCCTGCGTCGGTCGGGTGAACGTCGGGTGAGGAACACGACACGTCCGCCGCGACCACCCCCGCTGCACTCAACAGCACGAGCGACAACAGTTTCAAGAGCGCTCTCGGGCGCACGAGTCCACGCGGGTGCTTCATGAGTCGACCTACCGGAACACACTGACTATGACCCCGCAAGGTGATTCGCTTTGCATACGGCGCGAGGAAAAATCCAGCAAAACGAGCTAAAAATGGCTCGAATGATTGGGCGCGAGGATGGACGAGCCTGTCGTCCTCGCGTACCTTCTCTTGCTCAACCATGCGCCGCATCACACTTGCATCTTCTGGACTGCTGCTTGCGGCTCTCGTCGCGGGTTCGTGCTCAGGAGACGACGCGCCCGTAGCGCCTGTGATTGATGCGGGTCTCGATACGAACGAGATCGCTGATGTCGTTCACGAGCGGACGCCCTATATCCCCGACACGGGTACTTCCGTTCCGCGCGTCCCGGTTCATTCGGAGACCGTCTCGACTCGCGTCGACACGCAGTCGCTGCTCTTTGCTGCAGGCGAAATGCAGATCAGCGGTGAGCCGTTCGCCGCAGGGTTCGCGGGGCGCAATCTCGCAGACTATGACCGCAATCGCATCCCGCCGGATCAATACGTACTCAACCTGGGAGCGAGCAACGAAGTCGTCGTCAACGATCCTTTTGGGTTCAGCACCGCGGTCGAGTCTTATGAGTATTCCAAGTATCACATGAACATCGTCGTCGAGCAGACGACCGCCGGGCTCTCCTTGGCCGATGGTCCCGTCGTCGCGTTGTCGACGGGGACCACCACACTCGACAAATTGCGCACGCGCGCAGCAGAACTCATGACCGCCGCGAGCACAGACATCAGCGGCTACGCGACCTTGCCTGCGCCTCCCAACAATCCACTCAACTACTTGGGCTTTGCCGGCGTGTGGCCAGTTTTGGCGCCTTTCAAGAGTTTTGACTCTGTGCTCGCGCCTGCCACCAATGTCATTAAATCGTGCACCTTTTCGGGCGGCTATGGCGGCACGGGCTTTGGTACCAAGTTTAGTCCGCAGTACGAATGTGTTTATAACTCACTGCACCTTCCCAATCGCAATGCTCAGGTCGACAAGACCATCGTGCCTGCTGTACTTGGATTTGCGACATGGAAGGAAGCTCTGTGGGCGATCGATTTTGCGGGACGCATTCATGACACTGGGAACAACCAGGTCAACACAGTCGACCCAGGCGATGTCTCTCAGATAGGTGTGCGCGGCAACTCTGTGCGCGCGACCGATCCTAGTAATGCGTTGAACGGTACATACATCGGGTCGAGTCCACTCGAAGGCATGTGGGGATTGTTCATGCTCGCCATGATGGACAACGAGTCCGAGTGGGTCTTGTCGTCACTCATGACCAAGAACGGCAGCACACTCGGCGGCTTCGGCAACAAGGCACAGGCGATTGCTTATGACTACACGTCGCCTCTGATGTGGCTGCCCGCTGCGACCACGGTTGTCGAAGACGAAACGGTCGTTCCGTATCCCGCGATTGCTTCGCTCTCCATCGCAGACGCGACGAGCCGGTCGGTCGATCTCTCTGCGATGCTCTTGGGACACGCCATGTTTTTCGGCATGACGGACCCGCGCAATGCAGGCGTTGGTCAGCGCATTGGTCTGCAGGCCTCTTTCGATGGAGATCCTTTCGCAGCAGACAACGGGCTCGCAGACGGCGAAAACACCGCTCACGATCGCGCGCTCGGTGTGTTGCGCGTGGCCTTCATCGACCTCGATCGCATGCATGCGGATCCTACGCTCGGCGTCCTCATGGATACTGCGACGGTCAATGGGCAGGTCGTGACACGCGGCAACACAGTCTCGACGACGACACTCGCACATGCAGTCATCGCGTTGCGCCAGACGCTCCTGTCGATCAACGGATCGATCACGCAATACGGCGCGCCGGATCCCGATCCGACTGCAGACACCAAAGGCATCCTCAACTCCTCACCTATCAATCCAGGTGGCGCGCCTCAGACCTTCAGCGCGCGAGTGCGGCAGGTCTTCACGCAGAACGCGACCTTCGTTCGCGACGTCCTCACCAAGGCAGACGGCACAGTGGCGAATGCGGCGACTGTGACCAACAAGGTAGCCACTCCCACCAATGATCCGGCCACACTAGAGAGTCAATCGGCTGCGATTCGAGCCTTGGTGGAAGGTTTCTTGGTGACGGGCGACGAGAGTTTCAGAACGCGTGCACGCGCCGTTGCGAAGCACTTGGAGAGCGGTTTTTATAGCTTGCCGGCCCGCATGTACCGCGCGACCGACGGGGGCCCTGATCAAATTCATCTCACGCCTGAGCGTTTTGGCTGGCTGCAGAGTGCGCTGCGAGAGACTCACAAAACATTGGACGCTCCCAACGATGCCACTCTCGATCGTTCTGTGCTCGAGGGTCGCATCGCGCGCATGCACAAACTCTTTCTCAATGGCTGGGATGATCTCAATGGTGACCAGGCAGTCGACCTCACGACCGAGTGTCTCGGCGGCCGACTGCAGATGGCTGAGCAAGCGCTGACCGGTGAACTCGGTCGCGACGCGAACGGTGTGCTCGTAGGCGATCGCGACGGTGACTGCGTCATCGAATTGGCGCACGCGAAGAACGCCAGTGTGCTCGCCAGTGACGTCTACTTCCACAGTCCATGACACGCTGGTCGCTTTTCATCGTGGTCAACGCGCTTGCGTGCTCTCCTGCGCCACAACAGGCGTGCGTGGCTGGGGACACCCCTATCACTACAGACCTCACACAACCCAAGGTCTCGTTCAAGCAGGATGTGATCCCTGTGTTGCAACACGATTGTGCGCTCTCTGCGTGTCATGGGTCGACACTCGGAACCAACAATGGTGTCTACCTTGGCACGCCGGCAGGTTCGGTCGACGCCAGTCGCGTATATGCGGCAATCGTCAACGCGAAGTCGGGCGAAGCGACTGGCTTCGTGTATGTGGCGCCTGGTGATTTGAGCCGCAGTTATCTCCAGCGCAAGGTGGATGGCGACCTATGTTCCATCGCCAATCAGTGCGCGAAGGGGTGCGGTCTTGTAATGCCCAGGGAAGCATCGCAGCTGGACGTCCCGACCCGAGACGTTTTTCGTCGATGGATTGCTCAGGGCGCGGCGAACAACTAACGGACCTCTTCGTTCAACGCGAAGATTTTGCGATCTGCGCAGTGGGTGCTCGTTCTCCGTTCTGCGGGGGACGCAGCGACAATCGTTCCTTCCTGCGGGACTCGGATGGCACGACGGTTGCGACATCAGCGCGGATGGAGAACTCACTCGCCCAAGAGAACGCGCCGCCTCAGACCCCGTTCAACCTGCGCGCGGTCACGCAACCTGTCTTGTTGCACCTGTTGGCCAGTGAATTGCGATTTCCGCGGATCTTCCTATGGCATTGCGTGGCCACTGTTGGTCGCTTCAAAAAGACGATCGACCCACGCTTTCCCGTCGAACTCGTCGAACTCGCCGCGCTTCCGATCTGGGTCTACACCCGACTGAAACAAAGGATTGGCCAGGCGAAGGCATTTGAAATCATGCGTGTTGCGATTCTCACCGGCGGTATCGCGCAATGGAACTTTGCCTACGACGCCCTCTCCAAAAAAAGGACATTCGAGAACCTCTGCGACCAAGAGATTGTCGTCAACCAGACTGGGCTGACCAAGTGGAACACACTCGAAGTCGTCGAGCGTTCGCCACGTCGTTTCGAGGTTCGCGTGACGCGGTGTCTCTATCATGAGCTGACGACCTCGGTCGGCGTGCCTGAACTCACTCCAATCGTTTGCCAGATCGACAACGCTGGATTCAATTCCTATCTACCGGACGAGGTGCTTTTTCATCGCGGTGGGCCGCACCATCGCATCGCAGACGGCGCAAAGGAATGTCGTTTCATCTGGGAGCTCAAAGAGTGAGCGGATGGCGCACGTTCTGCGTCTCGATGCAGAAAGTTCGTGAGGTAGCTGCGGCTTCTCGCTCAACGCAAATGTCACGGCTCACGCGTACTGTGGCGTTGACGCAGAACGTATCTCTCCACCTCGCAGGTGCGACACCGATCGCCGCGATGGCTTCGATGCCACACTCGATGTGATTAGGAACACCAGGTGGGCGCGATCCTTGCTGAGGAGCGGACCATGAACAACCTCATGCACCTTCAGCGGAGCGCTCTGCTCGCGTTTGCCGCCGCAGCCGCCGTACTCGTTGGAACCGCTTGTTCGAAGGACCCCGCTGCGAATTCGAGCGCACAGCCGACTGCTGCGGCGACGACACCGGCGACCCCCACTACGACCGCCACACCACAAGCGACGCCACAAGCGCAGACCGACGCGGGCGCTCCGCCGTGCGCGAACTGCCCCTCAGGACCCCAGATGGGTCCCGGCATGATGGGGCCTAACCACGCCATGGGCCCCGGCATGGACATGATGCACGATGGTGGTCACATGCGATGAGGCAAAAACCATGAAGCCGCCTCACTCGGACGCGCTCGTCTTCTTCGGCGCCACGGGCGACCTGATGTACAAGAAAATCTTCCCCGATTTGTATGCAGCGGAGCGGAGGGGGCATCTCCACGCGCCCATCATTGGCGTGGGAAGGTCTGCGTGGACCCTCGAACAATTTCGCTCGCGTGCTCGCGAGTCCGTCGCGAGGCGTGACGGTTTCAACGAAGCGGTCTTCGCTAAGTTCGAGGCGCGGCTGCGCTACATCTGCGGCGACTACGCGGCACCTGCCACCTATGACAAGCTCCGCAAAGAACTCGGCGATTCTGCTCATCCGCTGCACTATCTGGCGATTCCCGCCAGCGTCTTCGCCAAGGTGATCGAGGGCCTCGATCAGTCGGGTTGCGCTCGAGGCGCGCGTGTCATCGTCGAGAAGCCGTTCGGCCGCGATCTCTCATCCGCACGAGCGCTCAGCGCGACGATCCATGCGGTATTTGACGAGTCATGCGTCTTCCGCATTGACCATTACCTTGGGAAGGAATCGGTGCAGAACCTTCTCGTCTTTCGCTTCGCAAACACCTTCCTCGAGCCATTCTGGAACCGAAACCATGTCGAGAGCGTGCAGATCACGATGGCCGAAACTTTTGGCGTCGACGGTCGAGGCGGCTTCTACGAGGAGTCTGGCGCCATTCGCGATGTGATCCAAAACCACATGCTCCAGGTCGTTGGTTTTGTCGCGATGGACGCGCCCACGAACACGAATCATGAGTCGATACGCGACGCACAGTTGAACGTGTTCAGGTCGATCCTGCCGCTCCGGCCTGAGGACGTGGTGCGTGGGCAGTTTCGTGGCTACCAGCAAGAGAAGGGGGTCGCCGCCAACTCGACAGTCGAAACATTCGCAGCAGCTCGGCTCCGCATCGCCTCGCCGCGATGGGAAGGTGTCCCGTTTTTTGTGCGTGCTGGTAAGTGCCTCGCCGCGACCATGACCGAGGTGCTCGTCATGCTCAAGCCACCGCCGCTCAGCCACTTGTGCGCAGGCCAAGCAAACTATGTACGCTTCCGACTGAGTCCTGACGTGACAATCGCGATGGGTGCGCGCGTGAAGCGTGCGGGCGAGGAGTTGATCGGCGATCTGACCGAACTCAAAGTCGCCACTCAACCAAGTGGTGATGAGATGGGTCCCTACGAGCGTCTTCTGAGTGACGCGATCATTGGCGACGGGACGCTGTTCGCTGGGCAGGACGGCGTGGAGGCTGCTTGGGCCATTGTGCAACCTGTCTTGGGTTCGGTCACACCCATCCACGAGTACCAACCTGGAAGCTGGGGTCCGTCCGAGGCTGACACACTCGCGGCGGGTCTCTGCGGATGCAAGAGTCCCATCTGGTTGTTACCTAGTGAAGGCGGAGTTCCCTCGATGGGAAGTGTCGCGAAGACGTGCAAGGTCTGCGCTCCTCAACGCCACGCGTGAGACTCTCTCCAAGAACGCACTGGCACGCGTCTTGGAGTAGCAAACCGCATGAACCCTCGAACCAAACTCATTGCACTCGTGTTGGTCGGTGTTGCCTGCGCACGCACGCCATCCCCCAACACCGAGGCAGCCAGCCCGAGCGCGGTGGCTCCTGCCGCCCCAAAAACAGCGGGAAATGCCGCCATCAACCCAATGCCTGACATGTCAATGGACGGCGGAATGGACAGTTCGATGCCGATGGCAGGCATGGGGAAGAT
>JAYVXK010000416.1:0-1925 GCA_043785265.1 Myxococcales bacterium
TTCGGCGACTCGCCGCGCTCGCTCTCTGCACGATCGCAGTCACCATCGCGGGCTTCTTGGTCTCGCGCATGGTGATGGACATGTTCAGCATGCGATACCTTGCTGCGATCGTCTTGGTGCTGCCCTTTGCGTTCGCGCCAGTCGTCAACCGACTCGGCCCCAAGCGCGGCGCTCTCCTGCTCGCTCCTTATTTTCTCACCGCTGCGATCGGCGGTTGGCTCGGCTACGGGCCGTATGTCAACGGACCGCTCCCCGTGCTCACCAACTCGGGCCGCCAGACAGACGAAGCGCAACTCATCGCCGAGCTGGACTCGCGCGAAGTCGTAGACGTCGTCGCCGACTATTGGGCAGCGTATCGGCTCACATTCCTCGCGCACGAGCGCGTGTGGTTCATACCGCTTCACGTGCAACAAGATCGCTATCCGGCGTATCGCGTGCGCTTCGAGTCTGCGCATCGTGTGGCGTATGTGTACGACGAGCTTCGTAGTTCAGAGCAGCGCGAGCAGACGGAGAAAGAGTTTCTGGAGATGGGGACGTTCTTTCCGCGTGCGGAGCATGTCGATGTCGGCGTGTTTCATGCGGTGATTTTTACGCGCAAGTAACACGGGATGGGGCCCCTCCAGCCCGAGCGGACCGCACGTCCTCGCGCAGAGAGGCTGCGCCATCGGGAGATACACCGGTGGCGGAGCGTGCGCCGCCCTTCATCGGGACCGATGGAATACCCACACTCCCCAACTCTCGATCGCAACCCAACCTCCCCACCGCCCAGCTCCATCGGGCACGAGCAAAGGGTGGTGCTCGTCCGCCACCGTGCGACTACCTCTCCGTTGCGGGTGCATCCACTATTAGCCGCGCACCGCGCTGAAAAGTCACATAGGCCCAGGCCCACTGAAATAAAACCAACAACCGATTCCGAAACCCAATCAAATAATAAACATGAACGAGCGCCCACACTAACCAAGCAATCAACCCAGTGAAGCGCATGCCTTTGTACTCACCCACTGCGCGCCCGCGACCGATCGTGGCCAGGTTGCCTTTGTCGACATAACGAAACGTGCCCTGCTCCTCGACGGACGTCTTCTCGTCGATCGCGGCGACAATGAGAGAAGCTACATAGCGACCCTGTTGCATGGCCACAGGTGCGATGCCCGGCAGCATGTGCCCTTCGTGTACGAATCTCGCCGCGTCGCCGATCACAAACACATCCTTTTTTCCAGGGGCGCGGCAGTGGTCGTCGATGTTGACTCGCCCGGCTGCATCCGTGGAGACGTCCAACCACTGCCCCACCGGAGACGCTTTGACTCCTGCCGCCCAAAGGATCGTGTGCGTGGCGATTTCTCCTTCGCTCGTCTTTGCGGCGGTCTCGTGCACCGACTCGACTCGCACGTTCGTCTTGACGACCACGCCGATCGCTTCGAGTTGTTCGTTCGCAGACCGAGAGAGCTCTGGACTCAACATCGGTAGCAGACGCTCTCCTGCTTCGACCAGCACCACACGCGCACGCGTCGGATCGATGCGACGAAAGTCTCCCGCCACGACACGACGAGAGAGCTCTGCGATCGCTCCGGCGAGTTCGACACCCGTGGGTCCTCCACCCACGACGACGAACGTGAGCCATGCGTCGACATCCGCGTCATTCGGCTCGCTCTCGGCAGCCTCGAAAGCCAGCAAAATCTTGCGGCGAAGTGCAGTGGCATCCTCGACGCTCTTGAGACCGAGCGCCACTTTCTCCCAGTCGTCGTGACCGAAGTAGCTGTGCCGCGCACCTGTCGCGACGATCAAGTAGTCATAAGGCACTTCGCGCGAGCCGTGCACGTTGGTGCAGTGCACGAGTTTCTTTTTGGTATCGACTCCTGTCACCGAGGCGAGCAAGACATCGGCGCGCGGACTCGTGAGCACCGCTCGGATCGGGGCGCTGATGTCCG
>JAYVXK010000417.1:0-6527 GCA_043785265.1 Myxococcales bacterium
TCGATCGAGGATGAAAGTCGTCGGCATGGTCTTCGGGTTCCATTGACCCGCGATCGCTTTGTCTTTGTCCCACGCCAACGGAAACTTGCCGCCGTGCGCTGCGCCGAACTCTGGAATGCCGGTGTTTTCGTCGTCCTCAGAAATGCCGACGAGCTCCATGCCGCTCGCTTGGTACTTCGTGTAGAGGTCCTGAAGTTTTGGAAATGACTCTTTGCAGGGACCGCACCACGTTGCCCAAAAGTCGACGACGACCACTTTTCCCTTCAGAGAGGCGAGACTGACTTTGCCCTTGTTGTTGCTGGAATCAGCAGAAAACGCGGGGCCGGGACTGCCGATCAGCGGATGTGCGTTGCTCGCAGCTGTCTCGCCGCCACCGGCGGTGCTGTCACCGCAACCAAGTGCGAACGAGAGGACGACGAGTGTTGACCAAAGGTGCCGACGGGAGAGGATCATGAGGCTGCGTTTTACCACACAGACCGTCGACAACGGCATCACATCGCGGCTTCGAGTGCGTCCGACAGAGTGCGCACGCCAACCACCTCGATGTCAGCTGAGCCACTGCCGACTGCGCTCATCGGTGCGATCGCGCGCTTGAATCCCATGGCCGCAGCCTCGGCAAGACGGGCTGCGACACGCGCGCATCCACGAACTTCGCCAGCCAAGCCAACCTCGCCGAACGCGACGACATCGGCCGCAACGGGACGATCCCAATGACTCGACGCGACAGCGAGCGCGATCGCGAGATCGATCGCAGGCTCGTCGATGCGTGCACCGCCCGCGACATTCACGAACACATCGCAGCCTGACACGTGCAGACCTGCTTTGCGATCGAGCACGGCCAGGATCATCGCGAGGCGCGCCGAGTCGACGCCGGTGCAGGTGCGTCGCGGTGTTCCCTGCCCGACGGAGCCGACGAGCGCTTGCACTTCGACGAGCAGCGATCGCGTGCCTTCGCTGGTTGCGGCGATCACGCTTCCGGAGGCGTGTTTTGGCCGCTCCGCGAGAAAGAGTTTGCTTGGTGAATCCACTTCGCGCAGGCCTTCGGTGGTCATTTCGAAGACGCCCACTTCGGTCGCACTGCCGAATCGATTCTTCTGCGCGCGCAACGTACGGAGCGAATGACCACGATCGCCTTCGAAGGCCAACACCGTGTCGACGATGTGCTCGAGCACCTTGGGGCCTGCGAGCGAGCCGTCTTTGGTGACGTGACCCACAAGGAATGTCGCGATGCCGTCGCGCTTTGCACGCTCGACGAAACGAGCTGCCACCTCGCGAAGCTGACTCACAGTGCCTGCTGCGCTCTCGAGTGATCCCGCGCGAACCGTCTGCACGCTGTCGACGACGAGCGCGCGCGGCTTGCTCTCATCCAGCGCGGCTTCAATGGCATCGAGATCATTTTCTGCGAGCACCAGCAGATCTTTTGCCTTTGCGACACCTGCGAGTCGACGCGCGCGTGCGGCCGTCTGACCTGCGCTCTCTTCTCCGGAGACGTAGAGTGCGCGGCATCCTTTGTCGGCGAGACCCGCGAGCGCCTGCATCAACAACGTGGACTTGCCCACGCCCGGATCGCCACCGACGAGCACCACCCCGCCAAGCACAGCGCCACCACCCAACACGCGATCGAGTTCGTTGACTCCAGTAGGGATGCGCGCGGTGCCGTCTTCTTCGATGTCACCGATCGCCTGCACACGCGCAGGGCTCGGGCCGCCTATTTTTGCAGCCTTTTTGCGATCGGCCTCTTCGACCAATGTGTTCCATGCGCTGCATGACGTGCATCTGCCCATCCACCGCGGGAACGCTGCGCCACACGCCTGACATACAAATCGAGTGTTCACTTTTGCCATGTGTGGGACTTCATCGACCGTGGTCGCGTGCGGTTGCTTGAACCCAACCAAGAAACCTCACTTTTGTAGATCCTACGAGGTGAGAAAGCGCTCCATGATTTGATAGCCCTCGTGGACGAGCACGAGCGAGGTCGACTCGTTCTTCTGGTGGGCTTGCGCGTTTTCGCCCGGTCCGAAGTTGACCGCGGCCACGCCGAGCTGCGCAAACCGCGCGACATCGGTCCATGCCTGTTTGCGCTCCACACCGCGCACTCCCACGCTCTCGAGTTTCTCGACGAGCGAGTGACGACGATGGGGCATCGCGGCAGGACTGAGGTCGGTGAATTCGACATTCGCCCGATCCCCGACGAGTCCTCGCACGCGCGCCTGCGCCTGTTCGAGAGTGTATGTCGGCGCGAAGCGATGATTGACGTTGAGGACGAAGCGATCGGGCACCACATTGCGTCCGCGTCCGCCGTCGTTGGCGCGCGTGATCGTGGTCACGGTGCGATAGACCATCCCGTCCACTTCGGCTTCTTCTGGCTTGATTTGGCCGATTTCAGCGATGAGCGCTGCCGCCTTGGTGATGGCGTTGTCGCCCTCCCAGGGTCGCGCACTGTGCGCGGTCTTTCCCTCGAACGTCACGGTTGCGTGGACCGATCCAGTACACCCGAGATGCAGCTTGTTGTCGCTTGGCTCCATGCAAATCGCCAAGTCGACGTGACGCAACTCTTCGTCGGCATCGAGCACTGGCCCGAGTTCGTTTTCGGCGAACGGCCCTTCTTCTCGCGCGTAGAACACCAGCGTCAGCGAACAAGTCATCGCCGCGCGGTCCATCACTTCAGCGATCGCAATCATCACGGCGAGCCCACTCTTCATGTCTGACGACCCTGCACCAAAGCAGCGATCGCCTTCGATGCGTGCGGGGCCATTTTCGGTGCGAACCGTGTCGGTGTGCCCAGCGAGGACGATGTGCGGCGCCCCTGGTCTTGCGGAGATCGGAACCACGATCGAGTTCGAGTACCGACGAATGGGCGCGGCCAGCTGCAAGCGATTCATGCGCTCTTCGATGGCGTCACAGAGAGCTTTTTCTTCACCGATGGGCGATGCGATCGAGCAGAGCCAGAGCAACGTTTCGTCGAGGAGCTTTGCGGTCGCCGTCATACTCCGAGTGCTTACCATCAAACCGGGACGGCGAAATCGCGGAGAGCTTGATTCAGACTGACCTTGTTGTCCGTGGACTCGTTTCGCTGTCCGATGATGAGCGCGCATGGCACGCCGAACTCGCCCGCCGGAAATTTTTTCTGTCGAATGCCGGGAATCACGACACTCCGCGGAGGGATTTTTCCCCGGTATTCGATGACTGCGCTGCCGGTGACGTCATAGATGACCGTGGACGCAGTGATGACGACGCCCGCGCCGATCACGGCCAAATCGCCGATGATCGCGCCTTCTACGATGACGACGCGCGAGCCGACGAACACGCCGTCTCCCAAGATGACAGGGCGCGCGGCCGGCGGCTCGAGGACGCCACCGATTCCGACGCCGCCTGCGAGATGACAGTCGCGACCAATCTGCGCGCACGATCCCACGGTCGCCCATGTGTCGACCATCGTGCCTGCGCCGACACGCGCGCCGATGTTCACGTAGCCGGGCATCACGATGACACCCGGTTCGAGAAACGCTCCTTTGCGCACGACTCCAGGCGGCACGACACGCACGTTTGCGACGTCGAGATTCTTCTTGAGAGGGATCTTGTCGTGAAACTCGAAGGGACCCACTTCGATCTTGACCATCTTTTGAAGCGAAAAGTACAAAAGGATGGCTTGCTTGACCCACGCATGGGTCGTCCACGCATCCCAGCTCTCTCCAGGGCCCGGAGGCGATGCGACACGCAGCTCGCCGCGATCGAGCGCGTCGATGGTTGCCATCACAGCATCGACATTTTCCTTTGAAGAGAGAAGCGAGCGATCGGCGAACGCGGCCTCTACGCTCTGGCGAAACGGAGAATCCATCACGTCGAGATCGCTACCACTACTGTGTTGGGAGGGTAATCACGATCGCATCGCCATCACGCACGAGACCGATCCCGGCCGCTGCCGCTGCACGACGAGCGACGTCTTCGGTGGGCTCGATCAGCCGCAAGATTCGCACCTCGACGCGCGGCGATGCGGGATCTTCGCGCGGCTCCACGCGGACGATCGCCTTGTGATCGGTGATCTCGGTCGTCACCAAGAGGGCCGATCCGGTTGGCCTGTACGCCATCGAAACCGCAAGCGCGATGATCCGCGAGGCGATCTGCGGGTCGCACACCACGACTGCGTCTGGCACGTTCCCCGAGAGCTGCACACCTGCGGTCGCTTCCGCCCTCAACGCGAGGGCCATCTGCAGTGATTCACGCGCGAGCATGGCGAGCGACAACTCGATCGGCGCCGGCGATTGCGAACGCTCTGCGAGATCGAGAAGCTCCGCCGCGGCGGCGAGATCGGCGCCCGCCCGCGACACGAAGGCATCGCCCAACACGACACGCTCGTCGGTCGTCGCTGGCACGCCTGCGGCGAGCGCGCGGTCTAGTTCATCGATACGACGCAGCGCAAAAGCCGCCAGTTTGTCGTATGTCGCTGGGGTCTGCAAAAACACATCGCGCAGAGTCGCGCATGCATCGCCGATCTCGATCAACACGCTCGCAAGCGTCGTTTCGGCGACCGAGCTCGATCGTATGAGCGAATCGAAATTGCGCACTGTGGCCAACGCGTCCCGGACTCGCCCGCTGTTCACGCTCATCGAAGGCGCGGCACCGCTCGTGCGATTGCGCCCGCTGGACGCCGGAAAGTCCGACGTGCCAATAGGCTCTTTGTCTGGATCCGATTTGCGTGTGGCCATGATGGGAAATAAATACGTGAGTCACCGCTTCGATTCGGCGTTCCCACCCCATCGCCGAATCTGAGCGTTGCGCGAGCGTAACACGTCGCTTGTTGATGCAGTCTAGGCGGAAGGCGCTACCTGATTTGCCGCAAAAAAGTAGGCGATTTCGTTCTTGGCGTTCGCGAGCGAATCGGAACCATGAACTGCGTTTTCGCCCACGTTCGATCCATGCAACTTTCGGATGGTGCCGGGCTCGGCTTTGGCGGGATCGGTGGCGCCCATCACCGCGCGATACTTCGCGACTGCATCCTCGCGCTCCAGAACCGCAATCACCACAGGCGAGCGGGTCATGAACGTGACGAGCTCACCAAAGAACGGTCGCTCTTTGTGCACGGCATAGAAGCCCTCGGCGGTCGACTTGGGCAGGTGCTTCTTCTTGAGCGCGACGATCGAAAAACCAGCCTCCTCGAGCATCGCGAGGATGGCACCGGTGCGCTTCTTTTCGACGGCGTCGGGTTTGATGATGCAGAGAGTTCGTTCGATGGCCATGGGCGGTAGTCCTGTGCTCGTGATGACGTCAACGGGCGAGCATCCTTTACGAAATCGCGCTGCCAAACGCAAACGTTTGGTTGATCGCTCAACTCGGAAAAGGTGAGCTAGCTTGAGCGGCATGACTCAAACACTCGATGTGATCCTGGTTGGCGGTGGACACAATGGACTCGCTGCAGCAGTCGTGCTTGCGCAAGCCGGTCTTCGTGTTCGCGTGCTCGAGCAGAAACATGTCCTCGGTGGCGCGGCGCGCACGGAGTACCCATTTCCTCGGGCTCCCAAGCTCGGTGCGTCGACAGGCTCGTACCTGCTCGGAGTCATGCCGCCAGAGCTCATGACCAAGCTCGGTATCGACGTGCCTGTGATGCGACGCGATCCGCACTATTTTTTGCCGAGCACGAGCGGACGCTACTTGTTGCTCGGCGGAGACGAAGAGGCCACCAAGCGTCAGCTCATTGACTTCTTTTCAGAAGAAGATTGGCGCGCGCATACTGCGATGCAAAAAGAGATCGCGCTCATTCGCGAAGACGTGGCGCCGACATGGCTCGCCGAGCCGCTGACCATCGAAGAGACCGCAGACAAATTCATTCGCAAAGAGCTTCGCACGCCGTTCATCGACCTGTGTCGCAAGTCTGTAGGGCACTATCTCGATCGCTGGGGATTCAAGAGCGATTTGCTCAAGGCGATGTACGCGACGACGGACGGCTTTTCGGGGCTCTACGGGTCTTGGGATACGCCAGGAACGGGGATGAATTTTCTCGTTCACAACATGTGTCGGCTGCCTGGTTCGGGAGGCACGTGGATGATCGTGAAGGGAGGAATGGGTACTGTGAGCAGACTGCTCGCAGAACGAGCGAAGAGCCTCGGCGCCTCGCTTGAAACGAACAAGAAAGTGCGCGAGATAGTGATCGATAACGGCGTCGCAACGGGAGTGATCACCGACGACGGCGAAACGATCCACGCGCGCGCCGTCATCACGAACGCAGATCCTTTCACCATGCGAGACCTCATCGGCCGCGACAAGTTGCCTAGCGACTACAACGAACGGCTCGACGAATACGCCAAAAAACCCGGCTCCACGATGAAGGTGAATCTCGCGCTGCGTGGCCTGCCAAAGTTTTCGTGTCTGCCAGAAGACAAAGGCCAATTCGGCACCACGGTCCACTTGCTGCCCGACGAAAAAGACGTCATCCGCCATTTGAAAGAAGGCTTCGAAGCCGTGCAGCGCGGGGAACTACGACGAGCCCACGATCGAATGGTATTTGCACACGACAGTCGATCCCTCGCTCA
>JAYVXK010000418.1:0-19466 GCA_043785265.1 Myxococcales bacterium
GGCGCGCATGACGACCGCGAGCGAGCCCTTTTGGCGGTAGATGTTGACGCGAAATCGCCCTACGCCAGCGGCCTCGTATGCACAATCGTACTCCCGCAGCGAATCGATCTTTGCTTTGACCGCCTCGTCTTTGATCAAGTGCAGCGCGAGCGCCTCTGTGTCAGCGGGTCGCAGCGGCTCGGAGCGAAAATACACGATGGCTCCGCGCACACGCGCCCCCGGCGGTTGCCCAACTTTGATGTGAACATCACTCGCCTTCGCGCTGACGGCTTTGGTGAGAAGCTGAATGACGAAGCTCTCGTGCCCGTAAGGACTGTCGACCATGTCGGACTACTTTACGTCGACGTCCGTGGGGATGTCGCCCGGTTTGACACAGCCTCGGTCGACCATCATGCGCAGCGCCCGCACCGCGCCAACACGAACCGCGCGTGGTCGTGACGTGTCTTTGGCGGCTTCGAGCAGACGATCGCAGCCCTCGCGAAGCTCGAGCGCGTCCTCTGGATCGACCTGCCTTCGCTTGTCCGACGCGATCATGCACGCGCTGTCAGTGGCTGCGGTCGCTTCGTCTTCGGAGCCTGTTTTTGCAGCATTTGCGAGTTCTGGCAACACGACGTAGCTCGCAGTGAACCCCATCGCTCGCAGCGCGGTGAGACGATAACGAGCGTCGATACTGCGCTCGACGAGCCCTGACGCGCCTTCGCGATCCGCAAGACGCATCAACTCGCTTTGTTCGCCGTCTTTCGCATCGGTCCACACTTGCTCGACGTCAAAAGGGCGCTCAATCGAAGCGTGCGCGTCGACCTCAGGCGCGTCGGGTAGCTCTCCACCATCGCCAACCGCGGGATCGCTCTTGCTGCACGTGCACGAACCAACAGCAGCGAGGAGCAGAAGTGCGACGAGGCTTCGCATCGGAGGCTTTCTCTCCTAACGTAGTCACGTGCGCAACACCAACCGATGCCCCAAATGCCAACACGGCGAGATCCTGTTTGTGCCGCAGCTCGCCGACCGCGACGACAACGACAACGTGAAGCCACTCGTGGTGCACGTGCTCGAATTCGATTGGCGCGACGACATGGAATACGGCCGCATTCAGGCCTTCATTTGTCGCAAGTGCAGCTTCACCGAGCTCTACACCAAGGGCGCTGACTCGCTGCCAGTCGATAAAATTCCTGGCGCGCGCATCCTCACGCCGAAGCGCTGACCTCAGAGCTTGACTGGCTCTGCGCAGCGAAAGCCGACGCCGTAGCTGCGGTTCTCAGCGTTGAAGTGGAAACGAAAGGTGGGTCGCACCCACGAAGGAAACGGGCCATTCCATGCCCCGCCGCGCGCTACGCGACCGTCTTCGCTGCTGAGCGCACCGGTTGGATCTTTGACCGCGTCTTTGGTGTAAGGCGCGAAGAAGTCGCCCGTCCATTCCCACACGTTGCCGACCACGTCTTCCAAACCATAACGCGACGCGCCCGCAGGAAATGATCC
The DNA here is from genome assembly GCA_043785265.1 of Myxococcales bacterium. Classification (GTDB taxonomy): domain Bacteria; phylum Myxococcota_A; class Polyangia; order Polyangiales; family Polyangiaceae; genus JANYHY01. The sequence goes on from JAYVXK010000418.1 coordinate 1,477, forward strand.
CACCGGTGAAGTGTTGGGGTAGCCGTCGTCGCCGTCGTACATCATGCCGAACGTGACTTTGTTCTCGACGTGATTCTTCTTGCCCCACGCGTCGCATTCTTTGCCGCACCCATTGAGGTACTTGCTGGCAGGCTCCTCGTCGCCCCACGGATACGCGCGCCCGTCAGGACCGCGAGCCGCGAACTCCCACTCGGCTTCGGTGGGCAACTTGCCGCCTTGGCGCTTGCAGTAGTTCGAAGCCATGTCCCAGTCGACGCAGTTGATTGGGTGCGTCGCTTTGCCACTCGGATCGTTGACGTTGCAGAGCGGATCGATCACTTTTCTGAGTGAATCATCGAGATCAGCAAATGCGTTGGTTTTGCTGGCTGGAGCACACTTGCCGATCTTGCTGCACGCCAAGTACGCCGTGACAGTGACTTCGGTCTTGTCGATGCAGTAGCTCGACAGAGTGACTGAGTGGGTCGGCTTCTCGTTGTCGAGCGCTTTGTTGTCAGACGATCCCATGAAAAACTCGCCGCCCTCGATCAGCACTTGTCCTTCATCGCAGTGTGGCTTCGATGGGGCGACGGACACGGCTACAGACGGCTGGGCGGATGGATTTGCACGGGCGTCCCTGTCCTTGTCGTGGTTACGTCCAACGAGCACGACAGCAGCAGCAGCGACTGCGAGGAGGGCAGCGCCCGCCGCGATGAACACGCCTGCCTTGCTCGACCCAGATGCTCTTGGCGCAGTGGTGCTGAGCGGCTGAGGGTCTGTGATGCGACCGCTCGTGGGATTCGGTGGCACAGGCATGGGCGCAGGTGCGGTGACCGAGTGTGGCAATCCGCTGGGCGGCGCGACCGATCGCCCAGAAAGTGGGGCTGAAAGCGGCGCAGACAAACCGCCATCGAACACAGACGACCGCGTGGGCATCATGGCGGCTTCACGCAGCGCCATCCACATCTCGCCTGCGCTTTGGAAGCGCTGCTCGGGCCCCACTGCGACTGCCCTGGCAATTACCGCCTCCACGGCATCCGAGACGCTCGCGCCCATGCTGCGGGGCGTGGGTCGATGATTGGGGTCCGCAGACGCGAAGCCGAGTTGAATGAAGCTCTCGCCGTCGAGCGGGATCTTTTGCGTGAGCATTTCAGTCACGACGAGTCCGAGCGCAAACACATCCGTCCACGGCCCTGTCGAACCGTGCGTGCGCGAAAACTGCTCGGGCGCGCCGTAGGTGGGCGTGAACGAGGTGACGTGGCCCTTGGTCTTTTGAAAAGAACCGCCAGTCTTCTGGACGTCTTGCACGACCTTCGCGATGCCAAAATCGAGCAGCTTCACGATGGGGTTCTCTGCCCGCTCGCCACCGCTGAGGATGAACACATTGGCTGGCTTGATGTCTCGGTGCGCGACTCCCTTGCGATGGGCGAGTGCGAGAGCCTCGGCCACGGGATCCATCAACGAGATCACTTGCTCGATGTTTCGCGGTGCTTTGCCTGTCGTACGTTCGCCCTCTAAAACAGCCTCGAGCGTCATGCCGTCGAGCCACTCGAGCACCATGTACGGAATCCACTCGCCCTTTGGAGTCGTGAGCGTGCCGATGTCGCGCGCTTGAACGATCGCGGCCGATCGCTCCGACAGTTCTGCGAGCAGACGCGCCTCTTGCAAAAATTCTTGCACGAGCTGGTCGCGGGCATCAGGGCCGAAGTCGCTCAGCGTTCGAAATGCCTTGATGGCGACCGCTCGTTTGAAAAGAAGATGCGTCGCCTTGTAGACAATCGCAAACCCGCCCTCACCGACGACAGAGTCGATTTGGTATTTGTCGTCGATCTTCAGGCCGACGAGGCCAAGAGGGTCTTCCATGGCTCGATTGAGATACGCGCAAGTGACGAGTGGAGTTTCGGCTTGGCGCGCTTCTTGGAAGACACGGTACGACACACGCGTGGCAACACAAAGTTGGATGCGTCGAAAGGTCAGGGTGCGCTGCAAGCAACAGCGTCTCGAGTGCTTTTTTCCGGCACCGAGGCTGCTCGGCCTGAATCAAGGGTGCCCAGAGACGGAATTGAACCGCCGACACGGGGATTTTCAATCCCCTGCTCTACCAACTGAGCTATCTGGGCAACTTCGAGCGGACACCGCAAAAAGTCGCGGCGAAACTCTCTCAACCGACGCAGCTTGTCAAGCAGACTGGACGACCACCTGCCTGTTTGCGGTCCGAACTCTCTCTTCGTTCGACCGCGCAGCACCCCAGTTGTTCACACGCGGAACCTCGCGTTGTGGAGCTTCTCAACGGGTCCGACGATTTTTTGGAGCGTCGGAAACTTGGTCAGCTGCAACACCCAGCACACGCAAAAAAATGGGATGGCGATGGCTTTGGGTAGGCCCAAAAATCCGAGCACGAAGCCAAGCAGTGCGACAGCTTCGGCGAGCGCCATCCCCAAAATAGTGGTGGTTTGAAAGGCTGGCAAAACCCCTCGGAGCACCATGTCTGGGTTCGAAAAGACGTTCCGAAAGGGAGCGGCTTGTCGGTAGCTGCCGGGATCGTCGCCCGTCATGTCGGGACTCATTTCGAACTGCTTGCTCCGCAACATCGTCCGATATTGAGCCGCAGGAAACACCGCGCTCGTCGCCGCGACCATCACCCCGACGAGGCTCAACGGGAGCGCAAGAGTCATCGGCGGTGGCTCGGATCGTTGCGGGGTCGCCACGAACATCACGACCAAAAACGTCAAGGTGGACGCAAAGAGCGCGAACCAAAGGATACGCAGCTGGGCCACGTTTTTTTCGGAGGGGAGCGGCATGGGGCTGGTCTTATCAGGTCTCGCTTCGATTTATTTTGGTCGCGCACTGAATGTGAGCGAACGGCGGCGCTACTCTTACCGGCACGTAGACGATGACCGCTGACGACGCGAGGCTGATCTCGCGCGCCGACGTGTCACCGTCCGTCGACTTAGGAGGGCCTTGTGATCGCTCGCGCTCACGCTGTGGGAATCTTTTGTGCGTTCGGGGCTCTGACGGGCTGCGCGCATGCGGTTGTCGATGCCTTCGATGACCAATCATCTATCGTCCAGGACGCAGGGAAGGACGCTAAAACCCCGCCGAAAGATGCCGCTCCAGCGATTGATTCATCAACCGTTGCAGACACATCGGTCGTCGACCTGCCAGACACCTCACTGGTTTGCTCTCCGAAGTTCACGACGGGCATTCAGCAATGCGACAGCTGCATGGCCGCGAGCTGTTGCCCCGAGGACAATGCTTGTGCGAACAGCTCCCAATGCAAGGGTCTCATCACTTGCTACAACACTTGCGTGCCCAATGACGGCGGCCCGCCAGATCCCAACTGCATGAGCCAGTGCGACAGCACGTATCCCCAAGGCGCGAGTCTGCTCAACGCGTGGGGTCAGTGCATGCAGACCAACTGCAGCAACAACTGTCGGTGAATCAGGCTTTGTGGGCGACGCGCTCGCGAGCGGTCTGAAATGCGCTGCTGCCGTGTAGCGGGAAAAAGTCCGGGCAGTGGTCGACTTGCGCGACGTCGCGAAAGCCAAGATCGGCCGCTGTGGTGAGCCACTCGGTGACCTTCGTTGCCTCTCGAGCCTTGCCCCACTCGCGCGCGATCTGGAATGCGAGGTCTGGATCGCGACGCTTTTCGAAGAGCAACGAGCCCACGTATGCCGCCTCCGCGTAACGTTGTTCTGCGCTCGCGACTTCACGGGCGGCATCGAACGCTTCTGCGTCGAGTTCGGGTGCGCGTGGATCAGAGAGGACGAGACGACCGAGCGCCCAGCGTTTCTCGAGGCTCGCGAGCGCCGCGAGCTTGGTGCGTAACTCGGGACTCTCCTCTTGCACGAGCATGTCGGTGACGACTTCTTTCGCGGCGGTGTATTCGTGAGCCGCCTCGAGCACGAAAAGACTGACGGACAAACCGGCCGCATACCCCTCGGGCATCGCTCGCAACGTCGCGAGCGCCGATCGCGGATCGCCCGATAAACACTGGCCCATCGCGACGACCTCGGTGGCGAACGCTTGCAGCTGCGGGGTCTTCGCGGCGGCGCGCGCGGCCGTGCCGACGCGAATCATGGATGTCCCGTCCTTGTTTGCGAGCCACTTGCCGTATTGCGCTTGAAGGTCCTTGAGGACCGCTTCGTCGCCGCGAGTGGAGATGCGAACGCGGATCGCTTGAATGTTTTGGAAGGAGTACATCACGATCAAGAGCACCGGCCACAACCAGCCATTCAGCGCAGCGAGGATAGCGAGCACGGGCGCGACGACCAAGGAGATGACTCGCGCGATGAGCTCTGCGTCTCCAATGTTGGTGAGACCGACGAGCGAGCGCAGCGCATTGCCACCATCGAGCGGCATGATCGGCACCAAGTTGAGCGCGCCCCATCCGAGGTTGACCCAAATCACGTCGTCCATGACCTGACTCGCGATCACCCCAGTTTCAGCGTGCGAGAGCTTCCACGCGAGCATCGCCCCGCCGAGTGTGATCCCGACAGCAGGACCCGCCAGACTGATGAGCAACGAACGACCGTGACCGACATTGCGGCCGTTCGCCCAGCTCGTGAGCCCACCCATGCCGACGAGCTGCACGACTGGTTGAAGTCCGAAGGCTCGTCCCATGAATGCGTGGCCGAACTCGTGTGCGAGCACTCCCACGAAGACAATGACCGCCCACAGCGCGAGTTGCTGGGGCTGCTGATACATGCCAGCCCCGAGCACCGCGACCAAAAAGAAAAACGACGCCCGCACGAAGACGGGAATGCCGAAGAGCGTGAAGTGGGGCCGCATGGAACGTTGACCCTACTTTAATCACGAGCAAGAGGCACGGCGAGCGCCTCTTGCGCGAACGATCCCCTTACGGCGAGCCGGGCAACTTCGGCACGCATGCGCCCATCACGCATTGAGCGCCTTGGATGCAATCGACCGCGGCATTTTGGCAGGGAAACACGCACTTTTGAATCTGCATGTTGCAGCGCGCGAGACCGCAGCTCGCGTCGTTCTGACATGGCAACACGCCTGCGGTGCCCATGGGTGCAACACTCGAGGTGGGCTGGGCAGTGGGCTGCGCGGTCGGTTGACCTTGCGGATAGCCAGTGGGTTGACCCGTGGGCTGCCCTTGAGGGTATCCCTGCTGCGGATAACCCTGCTGCGGGTACCCCTGCTGCGGATAACCCTGCTGTGGCGGATAGCCCTGCCCTTGTGGAGGATATGCGCTCGCGGTGGGCGTGGTCGGCGTGGGAGCCGTATCGTCCTTCCTGCAAGCGGACGCGATCACGACGATGGCGCTGACAACTACGAGCGGAAACACTTTCTTCATGAAGCCCTCCAAAGCCGACCCGACGGCACGTCTCCAGCCTCGCTGGAGCGTGGTCTACACCAGACTGATTGGACGTAGAGCTATCGGTCGGCATGCATTCCGTCAATGTCTGTCGAACGCCGCACGTGACGTTGCTCTTACACCGCAGTAACTCAGCCACTGTGCGTCGACCATTCTCCAGGCACGCTCTGCTGGCGTTTTTGCTCGTCCTTGGTTGCTCGCGCGCGGAGCCACCGACGTGGACTTCGCCAGGCGTGAGCGATTCGGTCTCGCCTATTGCTCCGGGGCCCGACGCAGGCCTCGCAGACGCTTTGGATGCTGCCGCTCCAGAAGACAGCGGCGCTTTGCCGCAGACGCATGATCGTCCCAAAGCCGCAGGGCCGCTGTTCGAGTCGCGCGTCGCCGATTTGTGGGACGCGATCGTCCATGACGATCCTGATCGCGCCATGCCGTTCTTCTTCCCTGTCGCCGCGTACGCGCAGGTCAAAGCGATCGCCAACCCATCCAGCGACTTCAAGCACCGATTGGTCGCCAACTTTGTTCGTGATGTTCACGCCGCCCACAAAAAGCTCGGGGCTCACGCGCTCGATGCGAAGTTCATCAGCGTCGAGGTGCCGATGAATCAGGCGCGCTGGGTGGAGCCTGGCGAAGAAGGAAATAAGATTGGCTACTTTCGAGTCTATGGATCGAAGTTGAATCTCGAAGTCGCCGGCGTCGCGATGACGATCGAAATCACCTCGATGATTTCGTGGCGAGGCGAGTGGTACCTCGTGCATCTGAGTGGCTTCAAATAAAGGCTTTTCGTGGGCGAATTGTCTCGCTAGGGTGCTCCCCATCATGCGTTACATTTCCTTCGTTCGAGTGGGCACCGCACTGACTTTCGCCGCTGTCATCTCTTGTGGCGGAGGATCAGCCACGCAACCGCCCGCGAACGACCCCAATCCAATCTCAGGGGACCCGAACGCCGTGAAGCAAGCCAAACAGCTCCACGAGTGCGGCAAGGACGACCACGTGCACCAATACGACCTGCACGACGAAGACGGCGACCGCGCGCTCGTGCCTTGCTCCAAGCACGCAGGGGGGCAGAGCGACTACTCAGGTGTGATTCACATCGAGACGATCCCCGAGGGTGTGCACATCACCATTCACGCCACCGACGACGAGGTCACGACAGGCGTTCTCGGCGCAGACGTCAAAACGCGCGACGCTGTCATCGTGTACCCGAAAGGCCCTGGATCGAAGGCGATCGAGGTGCCGCTGATGAAAACGAAAGACGGCTACACGGGCGACAAGATCGTCATGTGGGAAGACCTCGGCAAGCTCAACGACGAAGGCACCAAGATCGACGTGGCGATCTTCGATCACGACAAGTCGAGCGGACAAGACGCCGAAGAGCTGCACGTCTCGGTCGCCGTCAGCACTGGCAAGAGCTGCGAGAAGGCTCTCGACGAGAACGTGCAAACGATCGACATGGGCAAAAAAGGCAAAGCTGATCTCACCGACGCACAACTCGGTGCGCCGCTCAACGCGGGCAATGGTCAACTCGTGACTGGGTGCGGACTCAGCAACGATTCGCACGCGGACATCTGCGCGGCGGTCAAACAAGGCAAAGCCGTCGGTGTGTCTGTGCGCGTCACTCCACCCAACAACAAAGTCGCCGCGTGCATCGACCGCAGTACGCGGCGCCTTCCCTTTCCAGTGAGCGACAAGCTCGACGTAGTGAAGACCAAGTTCTGATCGCGGCGACCCACGCCGAAGCAGGCCGAGTGCTAGTCTTGCGACCATGCTCCGCACATCGGTTCTGATCGCGACGCTTTTGATTTTGTCCTGCGGCGGAGACGGCAATCCCGACAACTCGGGCTTCCCCGATGCGGCACTGCCGGACGCAGCGCCTGTGTTCACTCTGCGTATTGATCCACCCTCCGCAAGCATGACGACCGTGCTCGGTGGACCCCCTGCTTCACCGGTGACCTTTCATGCGTTCGAGAAGGACCTCAATGGCGTCGAGGTCGACGTGACGGGTTCTGTGAGTTGGTCTGTCGATGTGACCGCGCTCGCGACTATCGACTCGAAAGGCACCACGACGGCGACTGGGAAGTTTGGCGGCAAGACGCAAGTGCACGCCAGTCTGCAGGGCGTCGTGGGTTCTGCACAACTCACCATCAAACTCACGGGCGACATTTACAGTGGCGGAACGAACGCGACGACGAAGCAGAAATTTGCGGGTTCCGTCGCAGATCCTGATCCCAAGAATGCTGCCTTGCTCGAGTATCCAGAAGACAAAGTGGTGCTCCCAGGCAACCTGCCCGCCGTCGAATTTCAGTGGTCGCAGGCTGCAGACAACAACGTTTATCGAGCGCACGTGTCCGCGCCGGATGTGCTCGATCTGAATCTCTATGGCACCGCGCGCGAGCTGACTCCCGCTGTCGATACATGGGCCACCATCATCGGCAGCGTGCATGATTCACCCATCACGTGGAGCGTCGACGCGATGGGCACGGGTAATCAACTACGCGCGAGCGCATCGCGGAGCTTGGTGTCGACCAGCGACACGATCGATCAGAGCGCGATCTATGTTTGGCAGTCGTCCACGGGATCGTTTCATGTGATCGACATCACGCAAGCAAAAGACTTCGCGCTACCCACGACGAGCCCGCAATTGCAGGGGGGCCAGCCGTGCTCGGGTTGTCATCGCATCTCGCGCGACGGCAAGCGTTTCGCGTACACGTTTGGCGGCGGCAACTTTCAGCTCGGCACGCTGACCTATGACGCGCAGGCAAAAACCTACGTTCCCAAGATCGTTCCCTCGACGAGTTTTCGAGCGACGTACGCGTCGTTCAACCCCAACGAAGCCACGCAAATCCCAGCGATGATCGTCACCGTGCCTGAGGACGTGCCTCAAAATACGGCGGGCGGCGTGCAGCTTCAGATTCGCGATCCAGACACCAACGCGATCGTGCCCAGCGACATCGCAGCGATGACGGCGCAGTTGCCGGCCCTCGTGGGTCACGCGACGAGCATGCCGGACTGGGCACCCGATGGGTCGTTCGTTGTTTTCTCTGCGTACGACAACACCAAGAACTTCGTGCGCCTCCTGGGCGATGACATCGTGCTTGCGTCGATCGTCGAAGCACCCGTGAGTTACGACGGCAAAGGCGCATTCAAAATCGGCGCGCCCAAAGTGCTGGTCTCCGCAGACTCGAACGCGAATCCAGACACTGGCGAGAACAACGTGCTGCCTGCCGCGTCTCCCGACGGCACCGCGGTCGCCTTCACGCGCGCGGCGGGTTGGTGGTCGATCAAGACGCAGCAGACACTGCTCAACTTGAGCGGCCAAATCATGCTCGTTCGACGCAGCGACAATCAAACGTTCGAGTTGGTCAATGGCTCGAATGGCAAGGGCACAAAGTTGAGCAGCACGTGGCCGCAATGGGCGCCGACGATTGGCTCTCGCTATGCTTGGCTCGCGTATGCGTCGGAGCGTCCGTACGGTCACGAGCTCACGGCCCAGAACGCGAGCTGCGGGGCGTTGGTGCAAGGTCAAGGGAGCTGCAAGCAGCTCTGGGTCACCGCCATCGACATGCAGAAGCTCAAAGACGGCACAAACAAGGCCGATCCGAGCTTTGCGCCGTTTTGGATTCCTGGCCAAAGCATCCACGCGCAGTACGTGAGCCCCCAGTGGACCAAAGCGGTGCTCACACCTCCCAACTGAGGTTACGTGTCTCGAAGATGTGTTCGCGCACGATGCGTCGCGCTGCGCGTCCTCGGTGCGTACGTCTTGCTTACTTGCAGACGGGAACGGCCGAGGTACACACGGCGTCCCGGCAGGACGCCAAAATATCGCACGTTTTCGTGATGTCGATCCCGCTGCACGTTTGACCATCGGGGATGATGGCTGGGCATGTACCGGTCATCGCCACCGTGTCTGTGATGTTGCACGCGCCGACGCGACAGCTCACGTATCCGCTGGGTTGCACACCGCAGGGCTGACCGGCTTTGGCGGCCGGGGGTGTTGCGATGCACTTCTTCGTGACGCTATCGCAGTGGGCACCTGCGGTATCAGGACAGCCTAGTGGCTCGGTCGAGCAATCCGCGCCGGTGGCGAGCGGCGTCGCGCACTTCTGGGCGATGCAAGCCAATCCGTCCACGCACGCGAACGGGGTTTTGCATGGGGTCCCCGCCGTGCCCAGAGTCATGCATGTCATCGTGGGACCGGACAAATCACAGACGAGTCCGTTCTTGCACATGCCGCCGCCTGAGCCACACGCGCCACCGACATCGACCGATCCCAGAGGCACGCATTTGTCTTGCATGCACGTAAGGCCAGGCGCGCACTGGGCACCGTTAGCGCATCCGCCGCCCACGCCGCTCGACGCAGCGCACGTCCCACAGATACCGGTCGTGGTTGCGCAGTAGCCGCTCTGACACTGCGAGGGCGAGTTGCATGCCGCCCCAACCGCGAGTGTTCCCGCCGGATAGCATGCAAGCGCGACATCGACGTTTGTACCGTGGCAGCCAGCTTTCGCCCACTTTGAAGCACAGTCCAAAAGGCCGCGCGCGGTTGGCTCGGCGCCTGGCAGGTTTGCCTGCGCGATGCACATACTTCGTTCGCGAGCCTTCGCTTCTGCAGGGTGCATATAACCTTGACAGCGTGCCTCATACGCACTGACTGCGTCGAAGAGAGCGTCGCACGTGGGCCCACGGTCGGGCGTGGTGTTGGAGGGCGCGACAGTGCACGCCGACAGCAGTGAGAGGGTGATTGGAACTAGAGGGGTAACGAAAAATTTCAAGTGGCCTCTGTTAGCTCGAGAGTGGCGGTGACGTGCGCAGAGTTGAGCCTACCATCAACGGACGCGGAACTACTGCACAGCCTCTCTCGATCGCCATGCCGTTTTGCCCGTTGCCGTCGTGAGCGTGACTCGTCAGATGGAAGCTCTCCCCGAAGTCAGTAGACCCGTGGTAGTAGACGCGTCGCTTTCGTCTTCGTCGGGCTGATAGCTCAGTCGGTAGAGCTGCGGACTTTTAATCCGTAGGTCGCGGGTTCGAGTCCCGCTCAGCCCACCCTGTAACATCGCGTCGATAGGCGACGACGTTGATTCTGTTTCGATGGGCGTGGACGTCGGCGTGGACGTTGGCGGCGCTCCATCAAATTGGATCACCTGATCCAACGGCTCAAACCACGTGAAGCCCAGTTCTTGCGCGGTCTGCGCCTGCCGCTGATAGAGGCGAAGCATCTGACTGGACTTGTGGCCCGTGCGACCCGTCACCCATGCTTCGCTTTTGCCGACTGCGAGAGCGATCGTCACGAATGACGCACGAAGGTCGTGACACCGAATCGCGATCCGCGTGTCGCCATGCTCGAACAGGTCGGGGCGCACCACGCCAGCTGCGCGAAGGTCAGCGCGGAATGTTATCGCGAGATCACCGCGGTCCGTTGCGAGCCCGTCAAACACGAGTGCTGAGGTGTTGCGCTTGCGCCATTCCGTGAGTGCGCGCAAGACGTCGCGCCCAAGCGACCACGAGCGCGGATCGTTCGTCTTGTTCGCGTCCAAGCGAATCACGCCGTTGTTGAGATCGAGATGCTCCCACCCAAGCGAAAGCGCCTCGCCCGTTCGGAGACCCTCACGCGCAAGCACCCCGTACAGAACGCGACGCGCGAGCGGCACGCGCTTGCACGCCATCAACATCTTGTCTTCGCTCGGATACAGATAGCTCTTCGCTCTCGCGTCGGCGTTGCGAGGAAGCCAACCGGACGGGAGCGGAGTGCGCTCGATGATCTGCGCGGGGTATACAGCAAGACGCAAGACCCGATGAATGACCTGTGCGTAACGGCGAAGTGTGGTTTGGCCAACTCGCTCGGACAGTCGCCGTAAAGCCTCGTCGGCGTCCTCGGTGCGAAAGTCACGCAAAGGGATGTGGCCGATCGAGGGTCGCAACACAGTGAGCTGCTTCGCGTCGTCCTCCGCGGTGGCCTTGCGACGAAGATGCGCCGGATGCTTTTTTTGGAGGCGTCCGCTTGTCCATTCGCGTCCGAGATCGTCGAATGTCGGACCGCCTCCCGTTGTGCGAGTGGGCTCGGTCGCGGGTGCCTCGGCCCGCACCTTGTTCGCCGCAGCGATCAGTCTCTCGGCCTCATCCGACGTCGCAACAACGCCCAAAGAAGGACGATCGCGCCCATCGCACAGCCGCGCGCGATACCGACCATTTCGAAGCCGCTCGATCGTGCCCAAACCCGGTGCTCGTCGAGTCATTGCTTCTTCCCCAGCGCACGGCGTGCCGCGATCTCGTCCCGTTCGGTGAATGAGACGTGTGTGCGGCGGGACCGCACGAGCGGCACGTGGGGACACTTCGAGCGAACGTGCGAACCGATCAAATGCGGTCGCGAGATCGCGAGCCAAGCGCGCCTGTGCAACGCCTTCTTCGAGCTTGCCGTCTCGCTCCGCGTCGGTGCTACGATTGTCGTCGTGGTGGTTGTCCATCTCAATCGCCTCCTGCCCTGCGGCTCTTCCGGAGCGCGCGGGGCTTTTCATTTCAAGCGTTGAAGTCGGTGTGGCGTCGCTAGTCGAGGTCGTCGTCTCCATCGTCGTCCGTCTCCCGCGATCCGTGGTCGTCGTCGACCTCGCGCAGCTCGCGGATAGCCTTCGTGATGAGGCCCTTCGTCACTGCAATCACCGGCTCGCCAGCGATGGCGTCCATGATCGCGCCGCGTGAAAGACCAGACTGAGCGATGATGCGCTTGATGCTCGCATCTCGGACGAGGCTGTAGAGTCGATTGCGCGTTTGGTCGGGAAGCGGGGATGCTCGCATGGTCGATTACTCCAGGCCTCGCGTGATCAATTGGCGAGGTACCGATACCTTGACCCATCGATCGCGGGCGCGTCGATCGTTTTCGCATGCTGCTCCCACACCTTCCGTTGCATCCGTTACAAAGAGCGAAAATATGGCGCTAAAACATATCAAAAAAGTTCAGAAAGTTCCCTTGGCGGTGCGTTCGAATCGGAGACGCACGAAGCGCACGAAGAAGATGACCGTGGCCGCAATCGCCCGTCGCCTTGGTCTCACAACGCCGGATCTCGTTCGCGCGTTCGGTTGCAGCCGCGAAACGGCATGGCGATGGAGCAATCAGCCGCCATCAAGACTGCTCGGACTCAACCGCCTGCTTCTTCAGGCGCTCGTCTTCGAGCTTGAAGACATGGATGAAGAGTCAGCTAAAAGGTGGGGGGACGAAATCTCAAGCGCGTTTGGGAAACTCGGGCCATTGATTGCCATCGTTTCCAACACGCAACTGAACTCTCTCCGAATCCTCCTCAGCGGTTTAGAGGCACAGGGCCTAAAGAAAGCTGGAGCGGCATTGGCCGCTGGGCTTGGTCCACTGCTCGAGCAGCGCTCGGCATGGGGTGCGAAAGTGATTGAGCGCGCCGGCGAGATCCTTGCCGCGAGCAGCCCCAAAGCGGTACGCGACGGCCGGAACCTGCGCGAGGCGGGCGTCCCAGAGCCGTGGATCGCGGCAGCTCGGATACGCCTCGATCGACGAAGAGAAAGACCCTAACTGGGTCCCTTCGGACGTCCCGGGCGACGGTGGCCTCGGGTCGTCGGCTGAACGAATAACTCCGCAACGGTGACCTTGAGGCCGCGCGCGATCTGCGCGAGGGTGCGCACGGTAGTGTTTCCTCCTGCTTCGATACGCCTCACGTCGCGCGCATCCAGCTGGATGAGTGCCGCGAGACCTTCTTGCGTCATTCCTCGTTCGCGACGGAGCTCGATGATTCGCAAGCCGAGGTCCACGCATACGCGCTTCGCGTCGTCCACGTCGTGAGCATCGACATTGCGGCGGCCGCAACAACAGGTGTAGTATCTCCTGTTTCGTGAGGTCGATAATGCGAACGTCCGTGGCGGGTTCGGTGTGCTTCGCGCTCCTTGTCTGCGGTTGCGGTGGCGAGCCACCTGTGCAGGCGAGGCTTCCGCCCATCACTCCCGACGTCATCAGCGCGCGCGAATCGGACCGAAAGTATTTCTATCACGATTGGCGCCTGCGCCAGATTGAGGGCGGGACAAAGTGGGCCCGCAACGAGTCGGGAATCGAAGGCAGATACGGAGCGGAATCGCTCAAGGACGTGACCGCCCCATTCCCCCCAGCTGCGGCACTTTATGGTCAGGCTCAAGCACGACTCACAACGTTCGAGGTCTTGAGCACGATTGGCTTGGCCGCGGCTGGAGGGCTCCTCGGCTGGGAGCTCGCAACCAAGGGACCACCCACGACTGGCGATTGGGCTGCGATCGGCACAGTCCTCGCTTTCGATATCGGATTGATCGTCATGATCGTTTCATGGAAGGATCCGCTAAAGGGGCAGCTTGAAACGACATACAATCGGGCGCTCCGTGAGAAGCTGCAGATCCGGTGAACTTGCGTTCTCCCTCACCGCGATCACGATGGTAGCCATGAGCGAAAAGAAACCTGCCAAACCTACGCTTGATGAGTTGCTGCAGTCAGGTGCGAAAGAAGTCTATTGGGGCGCTCAGCATGAAGTGCTGTGTGACACGAAAGCCAGACTGCACTGGGTCGTGGACCAGTGGAAGCAGATCACTTTTGAGGGACCATGCTGGTGTCCGCGAGAGTCCAGCCACTAGCGGACGGAGGTCCGGTACTGCTTCGCAGAGACTGCGGCCCATTGCTGAACCTCGAATTGCTGCTTCGCGGCCTTGCGGTGTTTGGTCCATTCGCCGACTCGCGCCCAACGTCCGACGACAGAGAGCGCTAAGTTGTGACGCCGACACAGATCACGAAGCGAGGGATATGTGACCAAGGCGGAGCCATCGTCCCGCTTTCCGACAATACGGCCCACGATATACTCGCGCCCGATCTCGTGGCGTCTTGGATCACGATGCTGAGACATGGCCCGTCTTCTGCTCTTCCGTCACCTGCGTTGTATCCAGTGCTGTACCCTCTCCAGTGCCTGGACGAAGCCTCAAGCGGACCTCGCTGTACCCTGCGGTGTGCCCTGCGTCGTTCACCTTTCGGATGACGGCGCGAAGGCACCCGGAAGCGCCACACTCGCATCGCTGCGGTTCCCGGTGAGCCCGCGCCATGAACCCGCGCGATGCTTGGGTAGCGCGCGTTCCATCAAGCGCCTTATAGACTTCGGCGAACGCGAGCGGTGCAACCAAGTCGCCGTTTGCCACGACGTCTTTCGTCAAATATTTGATCACCTCTGCAGCCGCGCCAGCGCCATCGGTAACCGCTCGCACGTCGACAATCGGCGGCTGCGTCGTCATTAACCCTGCCGCTCGCAGCGCAGCGAACCATGTGCTCCGTAGTTCTTCGTGCGGGAGGTACGGCGAGAATAGCCAAACGTGGAAGTGTGGATGACCGCGCCCGTCGTCGCCGGGTGTCCACTCGAACGTGCGGAACCAATGCGCGTGCTTATCGGCATGATGAGCGCGCAACCACTTGTTGAAGCGCTTCAAAAAGAAGGACCACGCGCGCCGCGCGAGGTCGATCCTCGCGCGAACCGTGTGACCGCGATCGTGTGGCACGGTGAGCGTCAGGAGCTTTTCGGAATAACGGCCACCTCGACGCGATGAGTAAAGCAAGCCGGTGCCGCGCGCGTCTTTGCGAACGCTCGCACGAGCGCGCATGAACTGACCTCGCTTTTCCGCGGCGATCTTTCCACGACAGGAGAGGCAAAGCAGACCGACGCGGCATCGCCCGGGCTTCTCACGTATGACCCCACACCCCTGACAGGCGATGATCACGGTCGTCTCGCAACAATCGCTGACGGTTGAGATCCGATTGCGTTGCCCGTGCGCGCGGGCGCGGTGCCATGCGCCCTTTTCCTTGGCGGTGTGTTCATAGTGCCCATCGAGCCGCGCAGCACGCGTCCGAGTCAGCGCTTTACCTTCGAGATCGCGCGCCTTCGCTTCACGGTGATCGCGCGTTTTCTCGCCAACTTCGGCCAGCCACGCGGGGCGAGTTATGTTCAAAGTATCAAGGAAAGTAAGCGGCTCCGCGGCGAGATCGTCCGCGGTCTGTTCACGAACCAAGGGGCTACGCCCCCTCGCGCGTGCGCGACCACCCCCGAACCCCCCGGGCCGGGCTACGTCTCCCTCGGACTCCACCACGGCGCGCAAGTCCTCGGTCGGCGTGAGCCGGCCGGGGGGTTCCCCAACGGCGCTGGTTAGGCGGCCGAGGGCTTGCGCGTCGTGGTGTGCCTGCTGACCAAGGTTAGCCACTGCCGGCCTCGCCTTGTTGCTTCGCTTCAAGTGCGCGCAAAACGAACGCGCACAACTCGATCACGCGTGCCCCCTCAAACGGGCCCGCCTCGAGCGCGCGGGTCGCGAGCGCTGCGCCGGTATATTCGAGCCAGCGCGCGGCGAACGCTTGGACGTCTGCGCGCTCGATAGGCGCGCCGGTAGCCGCGGCATGGAGGATCGCGACGGCTCGTCCACGCAACGTCCACGCGATCGGCGCTTCGTCGGCGTTTACTGGTTGCTCGCCGTCGGGCTGCTGCCTTTTAATCCGTAGGTCGCGGGTTCGAGTCCCGCTCAGCCCACCCCGTTCACTTGGCCGCGCTATTTGAGCGCGACCGCTTCGAGGCGAATCTCGGCGAACTGCTTTCGCAACAGCTCCACCGTCGGACGATCGCGAACGCTCTCGAGCCACGCGTAAGCGTTCTCGAGATTCGAATGCACGCTGAGCTGGTAGCGAGGCGGACGCAGCCAATTGATGGCAGTCGCCACACCGCGGATGGCGATGGATTCGCTCACGAGCGCGTAGACGTTGCTCGAGTCGATGTGCACCGAAGCGTCCGCGATTCGCTTGCGCCACATGGCGTTGGGCACTGGGTTGTTGCGCTCCACCATCATGAGGCCGGTGCCGCGCGTGCCTGGTCCAATGAGAGACTTGAGTTTGAGCAGCGAATCGACGTACCGCTGAAAGTCGTCGTCCGTGTTGGTCGTGCCAAAGAAAAGCCAGAGCGCCGTCATTGTCGTCGTGTCGAAGCGAAAGATCAGCATCTCCGCTGACGATACACCCTTGCGACTTGACGGCGCTCCCGAGAGAGAAGACAACCCCACGGATGCTCGACCGTCTCAAAGCGAAGTTGCACGACGCGATCACCACCAAGCGCGGCGATGGGTTCGTCCCCCTGCGTCTCGGCAAGAACATCGCACGCCGTGTGAACTACACCTTCGGCGAGGTCCTCGGAAACACCGAAACCCTCGAGAAACGCAGGCTCGCACGCGAGCGCCTGGTGGAACTGCGACGCACGCAAACTGCGGGTGCGCCCATCGTCAAAGAGCGCGTTCAGACTCCGGTCACGGTTTATCACGAGGGGATCCGCAACGCGCGCATCCTCGCTCGCGTAGAAGAGACTCTGGCGGCGAAATCGATCAAGTTCACCAAGCTGAATGTAGACGGCGACGAAGCGACGATGACGTTCGTCATGCGCAACGCGAACTGCAAGTCGGACGATCTGCCCATCGTGTTCGTGGGTGACAAGTGCCTCGGTGGTTACGACGCGGTCGTGCAGGCCGACGTCTCTGGCGAACTCGACAAGCAACTTTACGTGTGACGTGACGCTCAAGAGCTACAAGCTCCATTTCACTCACATTCACGTGCGCATCGTCCCCGAGACAGACGCAGCAGGATGCCCATTTTCAGGCCCTGGCGTCGATCTTCGAGGCGAACTTGCACGCGAGGCGCTCTCGCGCGCGGCTCCCATGCTGGCGTGGATCGAAGAGCGCGAGCGCGGCATGAGCGTGCGATCGATGTCGGTCGACTTGAACACCCAACGCGTGCTCGTGACCTTCGACGTGGGCAGTGCGCGGCCGGTGGTCGTGCGAGTCGACAGGCCAGCGAGCGTGGACCTCATCGCACGAGGCGCCGCGCTCGAGACACACTTGATCGAGCGGAGCATCGAGGCCATCGCGCGCCGCTGAGTCTAAAACTCACCCGTGAGGCCAACACTGCCAAGGCCGAACGACGGGCGAATGTGCACGCGTGAAGTCTTTTCAGTGGAATCTGGCCATTGCACTTCTGTGCGTGCTGGCAGCCCCACGACGAAGATGATGCCGCCGAGCGCTTGCCCAATGCCGGTGAACGCGATGAGAAATTTTTCGACCCCCGCTCCTGCACACGAGGGCACGCCAATCGAGGGTCCATCGATGCATGTTGGCCGCGCGGCATAGTCGATCCAGGGGCCAAAGAAGGGTACGAACAACGCCGTGTCGTAGGACTGGGCGCTCGTCGCGGCGACGTACACAGCCGGAAAGTACGAGACCGAGAACAGCGCGATGCCGAACACCAGCGCACTCGTTGCGCGCTTGGTCTCCACTCGACCGCCGAGTGGAATTTCTTCTCCTGAAACGAACGATCCACGAACTTCGATTTTGTCGCCCGACAACAACGGCAGACGTTGCTCGCCGAGCGCCAGTTCGCCACGCACGACATGGTGTTCTTCGTCGAGCACGGCGGTGCCTGGCTTGAAGGCCGTCTCCGTCGGCGGATCTCCTGGAGTCTGCACACCGGTGATCTCGCCCTTGTCGTCTCGCATCACCTTCTCGTTGGCGTCGAGCGCGTAATCGAACATCCCAAGTTGCGGGACGCGCACGCGTGTCGGCTCGACGATCGCATTGGCGGGCAACTCTGCCCTGCCCTCGCCGCGCAACACGGCGACCGCGTGCAGCTTCGTGCCTT
>JAYVXK010000419.1:0-6520 GCA_043785265.1 Myxococcales bacterium
AGCGAAGTACCAAATTGCGGACGACAAAGTCGTCGGCAAGACGGTGCGCATGAAGTGCCGCAAATGCGGGCACATGATCGAGGTCAAGGCAGAGGTCACTGAGTCGAGTGTGGCAACGAAGCTGCCCGCAGAGCCACGCTCGCCGACCGATCGTCCGATGCTCTCGCCAAGAGCGCCGACCGCTCCCACCGCGCCGCGAGCGCCCATGGCGAAAGCGCCGGTCAGTACGGGCGGAGCACCGCTGAAGCCCGCTGCGCCGCGGAACACACTTGCTACGAGCCTCGCGTCGGCGCGCTCGCCTGTCCAAGCGCGTTCAGAGGGACCCCTCGCTAGTGCGTTCCAAAAGAGCGTTCAAAAAGACGACGACGCAGCCATGCTCGAACTGTCGACTGCGAGCGAATGGTACGTCGCGATCAACGGCGTTCCAGTGGGTCCGATTCGTGTTGGTGAGCTCAAACGCAAAGCCGCGGGCGGTGGCATCACCGAAGACTCTCTGTGCTGGCAAGAGGGCATGGAGGAGTGGCGGCCCGTTCGCACGGTGACAGAGCTTGCGGCGTTGCTGCGCGAAGTCGCGGCAGCTGGGCGTCCGTCTTTGGTCACACCGCCCCCGCCAGATGTTCGTCCTTCTGCGTCTCCCCCTGTCGTCGCAGCAAGGCCCTATGCGCCATCGCCGCGCGGTCCGCTCCCTTCGCGCTCAGAATCGAACAGGCCTCTCGCTCCGGCCGCGCGCAACAATGTCGTTGCGATCAACTCGCGTCTCGCCACCGCAGAGAAGTTCGAAGAAGACGATCATACTGTCGTCGGCGATCCGTTCGCGTCGATGCCTGCAGCCAAACCCATGCTCGCAGAGATGGCGATGTCTCCCGCGCCAGTCGCCGCTGCGTCGTTCGGCGCCATCGCTGCCGAGCCACGCGCTCCGCTCGTTTCGGTGCCACCACCTCCCGCAAAACAACCACCGTGGATCGCGATCGGCATGATCGTGCTGTTTGGCGCCTTCGGTATCACCGCGGCGATCATGCTGTTTTCACGGCCTCCGGTCGTCGCAGCGCAACCAGTGGCGACGGCACCGCCAACGACCACGGTTGCTGCGGTGCCCACCACCAACACCACGGCAGATCCGGTGCCTGTGGCATCCGTCGCTGCGCCCATCGCCTCGAACGAAAAGCCAGTCGCGGTCAACAATGGCGGGCAGACCCGACCTACACCGGTGGCGACCGCTGGCAAACCAATCGATCCATCCATCGCTGCGTTGCTCGGAAACGACCACGGTCCCGTTGGTCCTGGGAGTGGTGGCGGTGGCGGTGGCGGTGGTGGCGGTGGCTCTGCACTCAGTGGCGACGCGATCGAAGGCGTCGTGCGACAACACGCCACAGGCGTAAAGCGCGCCTGCTGGGAGCGGGGCGGCAGCACTGCCGCAGACGTGAGCGTCAAGGTGCACCTCACGATCGCCGGCAATGGGTCCGTGCAGAATGCAACTGCGTCCGGCAACGATCCTGCGATCGCCAAGTGCATCGAAACCTCCGTGCGGCAGTGGACGTTCCCCGCTTCTGGTGGCTCGACCGACGTCGACATCCCGTTCCACTTCCTGCGCCAATAAAGAAGTCGCAA
Source organism: Myxococcales bacterium (assembly GCA_043785265.1). Classification (GTDB taxonomy): domain Bacteria; phylum Myxococcota_A; class Polyangia; order Polyangiales; family Polyangiaceae; genus JANYHY01. The sequence continues at coordinate 1,609 of JAYVXK010000419.1, forward strand.
CTTCTGCTGCGTTCGGTCGATGAGACGGCGAAAGCGCCGGCTAACACGTCCAACACGGACCTGATTCCCTCATGCCGGCCATGAGGTTCGCCATGCGCCGCGGCTTGATCGTCACTTTCTCGATGTTGCTCGCATTCGAAGCCCGGAATGTCACCGCGCAGCCAATGCCGACTGCGCGCGCGTCGACATCGCACGCACGCGCAGAAGCTGTGCTCGCGGACATCGTCGGTCGACTCTCAGCCGACGACCGCGCGCGCACCGTCGGAGTCTACGTTGCGTTCGACTCGTCGAAGGCAGACGCGATCGCTCAGGCAGCATGCGACGACGACGGTGACTACGTCCTCGTGCTGTCCGATGCGATGCTCGATCTCGTCGACCGCGTCGCCATGGCTTCCAGTATTCACGCGCTCGCCGATGACCCCGTTCTCGTAAACTACGACGCAGCACTGGCGACGAGTCAGGTCGAGGGCATGCCTCTGTTGCCATTGCCCGCGGGAACATACGAGCGGTTCGCCGACGACCGAGCGGTCCTCGCGACGATGGCCAATCGCGCGTGGATCGAGGCGATTCGTTACTTGATCGGAGCCGAACTTTCTCACGGAGTCAGTGGTCGGCTCGTGTGTCCGCATCCAACCGCGACGCGTGAGAGCGGCGACGACGACTGGACCTCGGCAGAACGCAACGCAGCCACACAAGCGGCCGCAGCGCTCTACAACGTCGCGAACGTAGAGCGCGCAGACGAACGCTCGCTGTCATGGATGTTCGACGCGGGCGCTCGCGAAGATGGTGCACTCGTCCTCCTCGGTGCCATCGCAGCCCTGTCGACAAAATCGAGTTACGGAAGGCTTCATGCTCTCTCTCTCGGGCGTGCGACCGCGCTCTCGACGTGGGCTACCGACTGGCGTTCACGCAATGTTCGCGGAAGAACGAGCGCACTCTAGTCGCAGGTGCGTGCCTCGTGGATGAGGTCCGTAAGGTCGAACGGGTCTGAAACGTTTCTCGAAAGCGGCGCTTCCCAAATGCCGTAACCCAAGTAGTCTCGGACCGTCTTTACCCATCAGAATCCTAAGAGAGGTCTTCGCACGATGATCACCCGCACTCACTTTTTTAGAACCCTGCCGCTCGTCGCGACCACTGCGCTTGTCGTCGTTGTCGCTGGTGCATGTGGCGGTGGAAACAAAGATGCAAATACCGCCGCCAACGGGAGCGCCAGTGCTTTCAACCAGCCTCCGCCGGGCGGTTACCCGCCAGGAACGGGTCCGGTCACGAGCAATGGTGGCAATCCGAACATGGGATACCCAAACAACGGAGCGCCAAACAATGGCTATCCGCCGCCGAACAATGGCTATCCGCCGCCGAACAACGGGACTCCTCCGCAAGCGAGCGCGAGCGCCAGTGCGGGTCTGCCTGGTCTGCCGCTCGATCAAAACCTTCTGGCCCAACTCGCCGCCGCCGGCAGCGCAATGATGGGTGGCGGCGCGATTCCGATGGGCGACCCAGTTGAACTCGGCATCAAGACAACCTCGATGACCGCCGCTCCGGGCATGCAGCCCGACGGCGCATCCGTGAAGGACACACTCACACCCGATGGACACAAATCGGTGCTGGTCACTCTTCAAGGTGGCAAGTGCTACACGTTCATCGCGTTTTCGCCGCCCGGTCAGGTGACCAACGTCGACCTGCACCTGCTCACGCCGCCCTTCTACAACATGGAAGCCGGCCACGACGACAACAACACCAACACGGCTGTCATTGGTCGAGGCAACGCACCGCTCTGTCCGTTCACGCCGTTTCCGGTGCAATACAAACTCGACGTCCACGCAAAGGGCGGGCAGGGCGCGATCGGCGTGCAGATGTTTTCGAAGACGAAGTAAGCAACTCTCTCTCAGTTTGGACGAAGGGAAGATGCATGCGCGTCTTCCCTTTCGTTCATCCCGAGTACCCCGATCGATTGCGTAGCGATCCGACGCCACCCGAGTGCATTTGGGTCGAAGGCGAACTCGTCGCTAGACCTCTTCATGTCGCGATCATCGGCGCGCGTGAGGCGACACTGGCCGCACTAGCCTACGCCCATGATTTCGCTCGTGCGGTTGCGAGTGCAGGTGCGGTCGTCGTGTCAGGAGGCGCTCGTGGGATCGACGCCGCGGCGCACCGTGGGGCGATGAACGGAGGCGGCGTGACTTGGGCGATCCTGCCCACAGGCCACGAGCATCCATTTCCGAGCGAGCACGCAGAACTGTTCGCTGAGATTCCCAAACGTGGCGGCGCGACTCTCTCTCAGTTCGCTCCGGAGAGCGATCACGTGCGCGGGAGCTTCCACGCCCGCAATCGCGTGCTGGTGGGTTTGTCGGATGTCGTGGTCATCATCCAAGCGGGCCTCAAGTCGGGGACGCGCAACGCAGCAAAATGCGCCCGTTTGCTCAACCGTCCGCTGTGGGCAGTGCCAGCGGCTCCTTGGGACAAAGGTTTCGAGGGTTGTCATCACGAGATCGCCCTTGGAGCTATTTCGCTCACCTCGACCGAAAAATTTCTCCAAGCCCTTCGACTGACCAGTTCAGTGACTTCGCGCGCGGAATCGGTATCTCGGTCAAATCCAAACGAAAATAAGGTCTTGGAGTGTCTTGGCACCCAACCCATTCACGTCGATGAGATTGTCCTCATGACGGCCCTCTCTGTGGGGCAGGTGGCGACAGCGCTCTTGACGATGGCCTTGGAGGACGTAGTAGTAGAGGCTCCAGAGCGATGCTATCGGCGCAAGCTGACCACGTAGCTCTTTGAAACTCTTTGGTTTTCTTGGAGCACCTGTTCCGTACTGGGGCATTGGGCTCACGTTGATGGCGCGAAATTCGAGGTAGGATGGGCAAGACACTCGTGGTCGTAGAGTCGCCGGCGAAGGCGAAAACGATCAAGAAGTACCTGGGGCCGGGCTACGAGGTCTTGGCATCGAAAGGGCACGTCAAAGACTTGCCCAAGAAGATGGGCATCGACATCGAACACGGCTTCAAGGAGACCTACGAAGTCATCGTCGGCAAAGAAAAGGTGCTCGCGGAGCTCAAAGCCGCAGCCCTCGATGCAGACGAAATCCTTCTCGCGACCGACCCCGATCGCGAAGGCGAGGCCATCGCGTGGCATCTGTCCGAAGAGCTTGGGAACAAGAACGCCAAACGCGTCGAGTTTCACGAGATCACCAAGAGCGGCATCCAAAAGGGCGTCGCCTCGCCTCGCGCTCTCGACAAACATCTCTATGACGCACAGCGCTCGCGTCGCGTGCTCGATCGCATCGTCGGCTACGACGTGTCCGCGCTCGTTTGGTCCAAGCTCGCGTTTGGTTTGTCCGCAGGTCGCGTACAGAGTGTGGCTCTGCGTTTGATTGTCGATCGCGAACGAGAGATCGAAGCGTTCGTCCCCGTAGAATATTGGAATTGCGGCGCGTCACTCGAGAACGCCACAAAACAGGGCTTTTTTGCGCGCCTCAACGGCAAGAACGGCGACAAGCTCGAGGTCACGAACGAGGCGCAAGCCAAAGAGGCGCGCGCTGATCTGGAGTCCGCGACTTTCGTCGTCAAAAAAATCACCAAGAGCGAGCGTCGCCGAAAGGCACCTGCTCCCTACACGACGAGCAAGCTGCAACAGGATGGCGTGTCGCGACTCGGCTACGGCGCCAAGCGCATCATGCAGATCGCGCAAGGCCTCTACGAAGGCGTCGATCTCGGCAAAGAAGCGGGCTCCGTTGGTCTCATCACGTACATGCGTACAGACTCGATGCGCGCCGCTCCCGAGGCGATCGCCGCGGTCCGCGAGTACATCGAGACGACTTACGGCAAAGAATACGCTCCCGAGCAACCGAACGCGTTCAAGTCGAAGAAGAACACGCAAGACGCGCACGAGTGCATTCGCCCAACGTCGATGGATCTGTCACCCGACACGGTGAAAAAGCACCTCAAAGACGAGCAATACAAACTCTACAAACTCATTTGGGATCGCTTCGTCGCGAGCCAAATGAAAGAGGCCATCTACGATCAGACAGGCGTCGACATCGAGGCCAAGAAGGGGAGCACCACCTATTCGCTGCGTGTCGGTGGTCGCGTCCTCAAGTTCGCGGGTTGGCTCGCCGCGATCGGTATCAATGTTGGTGTCGCTGGTGAAGAGGGCGAAAAGACAGAAGTCGAAAAGAAAGACGCCTCGCCCGACGACGAAGACGCGACACTGCCCGAGCTGAAAGAGGGCGAGAAACTCGCTCTGCGGACGCCTCCTGGAGTGGTCACCGAGCAGAAGTTCACGCAGCCTCCGCCGCGTTATAGCGAAGGCTCACTCGTGCGCGAACTCGAAGAGCGGGGTATCGGTCGTCCTAGCACTTACGCAGAAATCATCAGCAAGGTGCAGGCGCGTGACTACGTCGAGAAGCTCGAGGGGGGACGCTTTAGACCCACCACACTCGGCAAATACGTCGTCGATGGACTCGTGAGCAGCAAGCTCGACTTCATGGATCCTGCGTTCACGTCGAGCATGGAAGAAGAACTCGACGAGGTCGAGAGCGGCAAAGAAGATCGCGTCGTGCTGCTATCGCGTTTCTACAAGCGCTTCAAAGCGCAGCTCGACGAAGGCAAAAAAGGCAAACGCTGGAATCCCGAACCCACGCCCACTGGTGAGAAGTGCTCCGAGTGCGGCGAGGGCGAGATGATGAAGCGCTGGTCGAAAAACGGCTGGTTTCTCGGCTGCTCGAACTATCCGAAATGCAAGAACACGCGTGACCTCGGACCGGACGGCACGGGCGCTGGCGTAACGCAGCAGCGCGACGCGGGCATCATTTGCGACAAGTGCGGCAAGCCGATGATCATTCGCGGTGGTCGTTATGGCGAGTTCATTTCGTGCACGGGATATCCCAAGTGCAAGAACGCCAAACCTGTTCCGC
>JAYVXK010000420.1:0-1923 GCA_043785265.1 Myxococcales bacterium
CCGCATCACCGGGGTCGTGTCTTGGCCCTTCGCCATGGGCGTCGATCAGAAATACGGAGCGTGCGCGAGCGACACCGTGTTGAGGTCGATCAAAATCAACCCCTGCGACGATCCATCGACCACGGCGAGTTGACCGAGCGACTCGATGAAGCGCATCGATTGAGGGACGACTGCTGTGGACGACGACGTGAGGTTGATCGTCTGCACGGCGAAGCCGCCGCGAATCGAAAACTTCCATGTCGCGTCTCGAACGCTGAAAGTGTAGACGGGATCAGTGACTGCGTTTGGTGCGACGGGCGCGAACATCCACGCGGAGAAAAACGGGTTGCGCATCAAGTAGGCGCTGTTGCGTACTTCTCGTGGACTCGACGGACTGCCCACGCCCCGAGGTGGGACCGTCACTTCGACCATGCGCGAACTCAGCAGTACCTCACGAGGCTTGCACGAGAACACGCACGCGCGCGTCGACTTGTCCGCCACTTCGTGACTCAAGATCCCGACCACGCTGCCTGAGGCGATCCACTCTCCGCCCGCGCGCACCGCGAAGTGCGTTTGATTGTGGAAGCAGCACTGCGCGAGCCGCATCACCTTAGGGTTTGTCGCGTTCGCTCGGATGTGACCGCTCGGACTGCGCGCATCAGACTTTTTGTAGTCGTATTGACCGAGAACGATGTGATCGTCATACGCCTCCAAAATCGGAAAATCTCGATTTGGATTCGGCGTGGGTCCGATTGCACTGCCAAAGTAGTTGGAGCAAACAGTTTGGCGCGTCGACTTGTTGGTGACCTGATCGCCGTCCCAGCACGAGTTGTCCACGGTCGTCCAATAGGGGTCCGCGGGTGGCAATACTTCGTCCGTGAACTGAGCGTAGTCGCCGAGTCGTCTCGCGGCTTCGACCGGCAAACCAGATGGATTCTCGGCGCTCATCGCGTCGATGCGCACCTGAGCGAGGCGCGCGTCCTCGATCCCTCGGTTGCAGAGACCTCCCTGCGCCGTGCTCAGTTTCACGGTCGCGTAGTTGTCGTCGCTCTGAAGCGTGCCTGCGATTCCGCTCAATCCAAGAAGTGCGCCTTCGAACGTGACGTTCCAATCCTGGTCGAGATGCGGCAGCGGGTCGTCGAGAGAAATCCCGACATTCCCTCTGAGGGTCGTCTGGTCTTTGGCGCCAGCCACGTCGTCAAATGGGGAGAGCAGCTTCGCATCCTTGGCGTTCTGCGGCGCGAGCGCGTTGCTCTCGAAGAGCTGCGGGGTGCCAATCACATTGGGGATGTGGACGCCATTCGCATCGCTCCGCAAGAAGTCACGCGAGCGTGGGCGATGAGGCGCCACCGTCGGAAAGAACCACTCTTGCGATCCGAAGTCGCCGCTCTTGGACGAAGTCGTCGGAGCTTCGTAGGCTCCCAAACCCGACGCTTGAGCAATGGCGAGATCACCCATCGGTCCAATCTGGGGCAGCGTGTGCGACACTCCATCGAGGAAGGTCGGCCGTCGGCATGGCGCATCCCAGTCGTCGACGTCGATCGTCGCGATCTGACCGGTGCTGAGCGTCGCGAGCGCAAACACTCCACGCAGTCGAGCGGGACCGAGATCGATCGGCGCGCCACCACCAGGTCTATACTTCGCGCCAGGATTGTTCGGATCGATCGCAGGGTTCGGGTTGCAGAGAACACCAGTGAGGGCCGCAGAATTGCCGCTTTGCGTGAGCGGCACGTCGTGTCGCACGAACGCCACAGCCGCGACTGGTTGGCTGAAGATGATGCGATCGGGCGGTTGAAACGGATTGAGCTCTGCGTTTGGCTTGCGTAGCGGAGAGTGCGGCGAGGCGACGGGATCGGTGATCTCGTAGACGATGAGACTGCCCTCGTCGCGATCGATGGCATAGAGGAAGCGCTTGTAATCGCGGGTTGCGGGACTCACCGCGAC
>JAYVXK010000421.1:0-1922 GCA_043785265.1 Myxococcales bacterium
CGATCTCACCGAATATCACGTGGAGGCTGCAATTGCGGGTGTTCATGCGCACGCACGACGAGCCGAAGACACCAACTGGGAGATGATCGTCGCGCTCTACGACACGCTGATGACGCTCAGACCTTCCCCCATCGTGGCACTCAATCGGGCGATCGCCGTGGCGCAACATCAAGGTCCGCAAAAGGGACTCGAAGCGCTGCTCCGCATCGAAGACAAAGAGCGGCTGGCGGCTTATCCGTTTTATGCAGCGGCCTTTGGAGAGTTGGAGCTGCGCAGTGGAAGGTCCTCGGTAGCGGCGGACTATTTTCGTTCTGCAGTCGCGCTCGCTCGCAACGACGCGGAGCGAAGATTTTTCGAGCGAAGAGTGAAGCGCTGCGGGACTTAGCCCCCACCCAGCCTCCCCCATGGCCATGGGGGAGGAGCAGAAGCGTTTCAGGGGTGTGGGCCTTTAGCCGCACAGACCGCTGCAGGTCGTCTGAGTGCGCAAACAGGAGAGCCCGAGCGGAGTGCTTTTGAGGCTTGTCCAAGTGGAGCCACCGTTGCTCCACCACCATGTGTCGCCCAGCAAACCGCAGTCACCTTGACCCTGGACCACGACGAATCCGCGCCCATCGACACGCGGGGCAAACCCAAACGCACTGCGTCGCTCGGGTCGTTCTTGTCGATGTTGGTGAAGTCTGGCGCGAACACGCATGTCGCGGACGAAGGCTTGTTGATGGTGTCGCCGCCTGGCAGACGCGACCACGCATGCGAAGAAACATCGAGCGCGTAGACGTCATTCTCGTTGCCGATCTCGCCGTCGTCGTGACCGCCAAACATCAAGAGTTGCTTCTGAGTGGTGTCGAACGTGAGCCCGTGTTTGATGCGACCGTTGGGAGCCTTCCCACTCGTGGTGACCGCCTTCCACGTCTCGGCTGCGACATCGAGCGCCCAAAGGTCCGTGAGAAACGGACCTGCGAATGCGTTGGCGTCACCGCCACCATAGACATAAGCGGTGCGAGCGCTGTCATCCATGGCCATGGCATGAAACAGCCTAGCGGGAGGCTTCGTCGCGGGTGCCAATGCTCTCCATGCAAGCGTCGCGAGATCGAGAACATAAGTGTCGTCCATGGGAGAAAAGCTCAAACCACTGACGGAAGTATTTCCGCCGAACACGATGAGCTGATTGCCTGTCGTGTCGAGTGTGATCGCAGAGTTGGATCGGGCCGAAGGCGCCGCGCCACTCGTCGCGAGCTTTTGCCAAGTCTCGGCTGTGAAGTCGAAGGTCCACACGTCGTTGAAGAGTGTGTAGCTGCCGCTCGACCCTGGGCGCGTTCGACCGCCGAACAGGAGCGCGCGGTTGTTCTTTGCATCTGTGATCATGGAGTGGCGTGAGCGAGCGTCTGGACTGTCGGTCTGCACCTGTCGCCAGACGCCGCATACCACGTCCATCACCCAAGTATCGCCCACATGCGCGTGACTCGGAGCGCCGCCGCAAGGCGTATTGCCTGTGTCGCCGCCGAACAGCACGAGCTTGTCGGCGAGTGGTGAGAGTGCGGCAGCGGTATCGCCTCGTGGTGTCGGAACTCCGCCGCCCTTTGCGCCAGACGTGCACTTGGGTGGACTTCCGCTCGGATCGAGACTGGCATCCACACCAACACTTGCGTCGACGATGGGCGCCGGTGGCGTGGTGCCATTCGATGAACACGCAATCACGAGACAAACGAGAACCGAAGAGAAGAGGGAGCGTCGAAGCTGCATTGAACCAGCTTAGCTCAAATGAGCACAGCCGATCGGGACTCGACCCTCAACCGAGTCGTCCAGTCTCACTGCGCGCCACGCGCGATTCGAACGCGCGACCTACGGCTTCGGAGGCCGTCACTCTATCCAGCTGAGCTAGTGGCGCTGACTTGCGGTGACGTATCACCGCTCCTCACCGACGT
>JAYVXK010000422.1:0-1922 GCA_043785265.1 Myxococcales bacterium
GCGAGAGCGCGCGGCCAACTTCTGCGCGCAGCGCAATGCGCTATAAACCAGCCGCTTTGTCGATGAACTACGGCGCGATCGTGATCTCTGAACGCGCGACCGCGGGCGCGGCTGGCGACGCGTTGTAGGGATTGGGGACAGGACGCTCGTGACTGACGACCCCGACTCGGCCACTCTGGTACACGCGCACTTCGGTGAATCCGTACGAAGGCGTTGCCCACGCCGTCTCGAGCTGACTGCCGCCGTTGCCTGCGACGACTTGGTAGACGCCGCGATTGCCTGGCAACTTGCGCGCGTCCCAGAGGTGGGCATGTGCGCACAGATAGCCTTTCACTTTGGTCGTCGCGTCGAGGAGCGACTCCATCTTCGTCACGAGCGATGCCGCGATCGTCGCATCCACTGAAGTGTCTCCTGTTGGCGACACGAGAGGCTTGTGCCCCAACACGAAGATGGCCTTCACCTTTGGGTTGGTCTGTGCGGCGGCGAGATCGCTCGTCAGCCAAGCGAGCGGTACCCAACCGATCGCCGTCGACCCTGTCGCTGAATCTGGCGTGCTCGTGATGGTGTCCGTGTTGAGCAAGACGTAGTGAACGCCGTTCTCGTCGAACGAGTAAGAGAGTTTGCTCTGATCGTCGACGAGCGCATCTGGATCTTGCGCCTGCATTTTAGGCCCGTTGCCCGCAAGCGCGCCGAATCCGCTCGACGCGAGCCACGAGGTCCACACGGCGTCTGCGCCTGTGTTCGAGATCTCGACCTTGCCGCCGCTGGTCTTGAGTTTGACGAGCATCTCGTGATTTCCGGGGAGCGGAACCAGTCGAGTCTTCTTCGCGTTCGGATCAGCGTCGTAAAACGACTTCCACCCAGCGAGCTGACCCGCGAGCACAGTCGTGTCGGCGTCGAGACCGAGGACGAGATCGCCCGTCATGAAGAAGCGGCTCGATGCAGGCATCGAGGTCCCGAGATCGGCGAAGGTCTGTGTGAGTTGCGCCGCATTCGCGGAGCTCGGGTTGGTAGCGACGACCCAGTCGGCCTTTTGCAAACGATTGCAGCCCATGAACGCAAACGAAGTCGTCGACGTGTCCACGGCGCCATCTGCGAGCAACGCGTCTACGACTGCGCCATCGCCCGGTGCGGCATCAGTCCCTACCGCTAGGTCGCTCGAAGCGCTGCACGCGATCATCGGAAGCGCTAAGAGAATCGAGATGGCCGACTTCGACATGCCGCCGCTTTAGCACATCAATTCCTCCACGCGCGCCGTGGCATGTGCCAACTCGATTACTTCTCGGTTGCGAGTATAAGGAGCAGGTGACTCCTGCACCTGCGCCGCGCAAGGTCTCCTCTCCCGACGCAGCGGCGCCCGAGAAACAGCCGTACGCGCCACTGACGACGATCCTCATCGCACTCAACGTGATGGTGTTCACCGGTCAGGTTTGGATGGACGGCATCCATGGTCTCGCAGACATGTCGACGCGAACGGTGCTTGCTTTCGGGGCGAATTTTGCGGGCGCGACACTCTATGAGGGACGAACCGAGACACTCCTCACGTCATGTTTCGTGCACGGGTCGTTGTTGCACATCGGCTTCAACATGGTGGCACTTCGTCAGGTCGGGACTTTCGTCGAGCGTGGAGTGGGCGCCGCCCGCATGCTCCCGCTCTATTTGATCTCAGGAATCGTCGGCAGTGTGGCGAGCACATTTTCTGGCTGGATATCAGGTGCGCAACACATCAGCGTAGGCGCCTCTGGAGCGGTCTGTGGGCTCATCGGCGCGGCACTCGTTCTCGGATATCGGCTCCAAGGCAAAGAGAGCCCCATCATGCGGAGCATGGCTGGCTGGCTGATGTCACTGTTCGCAATCGGCTTCACTGTCACGTTCATCTTTCACGCACTCGGCAACAATGGTGGCTTCGACAACGCAGCGCA
>JAYVXK010000423.1:0-6516 GCA_043785265.1 Myxococcales bacterium
GTCGAGCCACGAAAGTTTCCTTACACCTCGCCGAACGCGTCCGCAGGCGAGTGCAGTGTTGCGTTTCGTCTGACGGGTCCCAATCTCGCGGTTGGATCGGGATTGCACGGTGGTCTCGAGGCGCTCGCGATTGCATGGGAGCTCGTGCACGCCGGAGACGCCGATCGCATCGTGGTTGTCGCGGTCGACGCTCCTGGTGTTGCCGCACGCTTGGTGAGTGAGTGTGCTGGTTGGCCGCTGCCGCCGATGGGTGCCGTCGCATTGCTCGTGTCGAGCACTCCGATCGCCGAAGGTTGGGTCCTGGGTGAAGTCGAATTGGGGTCCCACACCGCAGCTGCCGCCGTTGCGCCAGGTCACCTCGCGCTGCTCCCGCTGTGCACGCCGGCATCCAGCGCGAGGCTCGTCAGTGTGTCACCCGATGGCGGATTTGCGCGCGTGACGGCCACGGAGCGAGTAAGCCAGTGACTCGATCCATGCAGATTGGACCAAATTTGACCGCGAAAATCAGCCTCGCTAGCGTTGCTGGGAAGATGCATGCCCTACGCTTTGTTCAGACTCCGATGCGCGCGATTGTTCTTTCGCTCCTTTTGGGTGCGTCCGCTGTCGGATGCTCCACGGTCTTCATCCCCAACACCGAGGTCGAAGACACGGGTCAAAACCGCAAAGTGATCCAATTCTGCGAAGAGTATCGGCACGCGATGGAGGACAAAAACATCGGCAAGCTCGTCGCCATGGTGAGTCCGGCGTACCACTCACGACAGATCGGCACGCATGACTTCGTCGACTATGATCGCCTCAAGCTGTCGCTCACCGACGAGATGCCAAAGACGAGCGCGATTCGCTACGAGATCAAATACCAGCGAGTGATTTTCTCCGAGGACAACCACGTCCGCGTGAACTACCGCTATGCCGCCAGCTGGAAGGCCGCGCACACCGACGGCACGGTCGAGTGGGAGCACCGCGTGGCTGACAATCAGCTCGATTTGATACCCGAGGGCGAAGGCTACAAAATCATCGCGGGCATGTAGTGCGGCCGAGTGACGCAATCCCGGCAGCACCGTGGCACTGACGCTCGCGCACGTCTCTGACCTGCACGTCTCGACGTTCGGCGACACCTTTCATGATCGCGCACGGATCGTGAAGCGATCGGCGCGCGTGGCAGATACGAGCGCGGGGCGCTTCGAGGTGGTGTGGTCTGAAGCGAACTGGCGAGTATTGCGGGAACGAGACACACGCCGGTCCAAGCTCGCGATCATCGATCCGGACGGCTACTCGCATCCGCTGCCTGGTCGCTCCGACAGCAAGCTGCTCGATCCCATCGAGCGCGCCGCAGAGAAGGCATGTCGGCTCGAGGCACGTCGCGCAAAGACGCTCGCAGACGCAGATCCTAGCCCCTCGGCGCTAGCGACTCTGGCAGAGAGCACACCAAAGAATTCGAATGTTCGACTGCTACGGGCCGTGCGGCAGGTCGCTGCGAGCCAAGTAGACTTCGTCGCGATCACGGGCGACCTCACGGACGACGGCGACGGCTACGAGTTGATCGAAGGCGCATTTGCCCGGTGGAAGAACGAAGGTCGGTTGCTCGCCGTTCCTGGCAATCACGATCTCTATCTGTTCCCGCTCTCTGGCAGTGGCCGCCCGCGACCCTCTGCGGAGTCGAAGCGCGCCGCGTGGCTAGCGTTCGCGAAGCGGCTTGGTCTGGAGATCGCGCCCAGTGGTGGTTGGTTTCGCGAGATGCCGAGCGCAAACACGATGATCGTCGGACTCGATACGTGCGTTCGCGCGCAACGAAGGTTCTTTCGTCACAACGGCGGCATCGGCACCGAGCAGCTGGCGTGGCTGCAGCAAGTCGGCACGATGGACGCGTGGAAGCGATCACACCATCGCGTCATCATGCTGCATCACCATGTCGTGCCCTTGCCTCATGGCATCGGACGGCGCGCACCGAGCGAGATCGGCATGCGACTCGACGACGCGAAGGCAGCCGCAGAAGTGTTCAACCAGATCGGCGTGACGCTCGTGATGCACGGACATCGGCACATCAGCGAAGAGCGACAACCCGCAGGCTGTCGCTTCCGCTTGCTCGCGGCGCCATCGCTCACGCTCGGTTGTCGTAGCGGAGACGGGCCGAGTTTCTGGCGAGTCGAGCTCGACGAACATGTTCACAGCACCCGCGTGTATGTGCCGCTCGATCCCGTCGACGAAGACGAAGACCCGGGCGTCGTGTCCCAGCCAAGCCTGCCGGAAGAAACCGACTAGCCTTTTTTGAGCTCTGCGACGAGCGCAGGCACGGCGACGAACAGGTCTGCGACCCAGCCATAATCGGCCACTTGGAAGATCGGCGCGTCGGGGTCCTTGTTGATCGCCACGATCGTCTTGCTGCCTTTCATGCCCGCAAGATGCTGAATCGCCCCCGAGATGCCAATCGCCACATACAGCTGCGGTGCGACGACTCGCCCAGTTTGACCGACTTGAAGTTCGGGTGGAGCAAAGCCTGCGTCGCAAGCCGCGCGACTCGCGCCGACAGCAGCACCGAGCAAGTTCGCGAGCGGGTCGAGCACCTCGGCGAACTTTTCTTTGAGAGCGCGACCACCCGAGACGATGACGCGTGCTTCACCCAAGTCGGGACGCTCGCTCTTCGCATTTTCGAGACTGACGAACTCCACACGCGCCGCAGCTGGGTCTGCGGGTGTCATCGAGACACTCTCGATGGGCGACGATCCACCGCTCGCTTCTGCTGCAATGAACTCGCTCTGACGAACGCTCACGACTTGTTTGGCTGTGCTGATGGTGCACCAGCCGTACGCGTTGCCGGCGAACATCGGTCGCTTGTAGGCGAGCTTGCCGCCGTCGACTTTCACCGATGCGACATCCGACGCGTAGCCAGCTCCGAGTTTGGCCGCGACGCGAGGCGCGAGGTCTTTGCCAAACGAGCTCGCGCACACGACGATGACGTCGAAGTCTTTGGCGACTGTTGCGATCGTCGGCGCATAACGCTCTGCGATCACATCCGTGAGTGACCCGTCTTCGACGACGAGCACTTTTGCCGCGCCAAACCCTGTAATTTCAGCCGCGACAGCCTTTGCGTTGCCGCCGAGCACCAACACCGTGAAGGCGCCGCCAGCTTGTCGTGCGAAGGCGACCGCGCTCAGAGTGCTCTTGCGAATCTTGCCGTCTGCGATCTCGGCGATGACGAGAGTGTTCATCCGATGTGTCCTTTCAGAGAACCTTGGCTTCGGTCTTGAGCTTCGCGACGAGCTCTTCGACAGTCTTCACTTTCACGCCCGCCTTGCGTCCCGCTGGAGACTCGAACGAATCGTAATGAGTCTTGAGCGACACATCGCTCGTGAGATCGCTCAGCTTCATCTCGATGAGCGGCTTCTTCTTTGCCGCCATGATGGCCGCAAGCGCCGCAAACCGAACGCCATCTGCGTAAGCATGCCCCTCTTTGGTGTGCATGCTCTGGACGCTCTTCGGTGCGACGATGCGAAGGTCCACCGACACGATCGCAGGCAGAGTGACGCGGAGATTCATGGTGCCGCCATCGACTTCGCGACCCACGAGCAGCTTGGTGTCGCCCTCGCTCTTGATCGATCCCGCGAACGTCGCTTGAGGCCAGCCTAGATACTCTGCGAGCAGCTGCGCGACTTGGTTTGCATCGCCTTCGACCTCTTGCTTGCCGAGGAGGACCAGATCAGGCTGCTCTTTTTCGACGATCGCTTTGAGGACGCGCGCGACGAGATCGCCATCCAGTTGGTCGTCTGTCGCATCGACGCGAATGGCCCGATCGGCGCCAGTTGCGAGCGCGGCGCGCAACGTCGTCTCGGCTTCCTTGGGTCCAAACGTGATGACCGTGACTTCACCCAAGCGCTGCTTGTTGCTTGCGGCGTTCTCCGTCAGGCGAAGCGCTGTCTCGACTGCATATTCGTCGAACGGGTTTGGTTTGAACTGAAGTCCGGTGGTGTCGATCTTCTGCGGCGAGACTTTGATCTTGTTCGCGTTGTCTGGGTCGGCGACGCGCTTGAGCGGAACGAGGATTTTCACAGTGGGCTCCTGTGGTCCGATGCACGTCTGCAGCACGCAGGGTGGTCAGCACCAGATAGCGATTCGGCTCGCGAGTGCGAGTGAATGACCATTCAGTAAGGGCCTCAATAAGGGCTACGTCACGAGGTGTCAATTGCGACATTCGCCCATTTTATTTGGGGTATGGTTCGCCCATGCGGATCTCGAACCGTGCTGTGAGGCTCAGCTTGATCGCCAGTGTGGCGGTGTTTGCAGTCCCAGCGCTCGCGCTCTCTCAGATTCAAATGCGTCCTGTCACCAACCTCAGCGCGACGGTTGCGCCGACGGCTTCTGTGGCTCCGACCGTCGCCCCGAGCGCCAGCGCAACCACGGCAGCGCCAGACGCAGGGTCCCACGACGCCTCCACCGCGACGACCGCAGACGCGGGCTCGAGCGACGAGACCGCGGACCAACACGCGCGCCGCAAAGCGTATGTCGACAAGACCGCCGCAAAGATGCACGAGCTCGTGCACGCAGGCGGCAAGCACGTCACGGAGAGCGAACGCGAGGCGATTCGCAAGCATTGGCGGCACGCGATGCGTCTCTGGAGAATTCGCAATCTCGCAGAGACCGATGGCGACAAGACCAGCGTCGCGCGCGTCGACGCACTGCTCGACACGGTGGACAAGCACCTCTTTGCCAAACTCAAAGCGGACAACACGAAGGCGCCCTCGCCAACACCGACGCCGGCAGCGACCTATGGCGAGACCGACAAAAAGGGAGGCAAGTGACCATGAAAAACTTGATCGCTCTCTTCGCTGTGGCCTTGTTCTTCCTCACGGGTTGCCCCAAAAAGAAGGACGTGCCGGACGCCGCTGTAGCCGTGATCGTGGACGCAGCGCCCGCTCCGGTGGCGACTGTCGAAGAAGACGCGGCGCCGCCCCCAACGACGAATGTCGACTGGCTGCCGTCGCATGTCGACGACGACACGAAGGCAAAAAAGGAAATCACCAAAGCGAACTACAAGAAGGAACTCGACGACCTCGACAAAGAGATCAGCGCGGAAAAATAGAACGCGATGCCCACGACGTGCGATTTTCTCGTGCTAGGCAGCGGTATCGCGGGCCTGTCGTTCGCCCTCGAAGCTGCGAAGTTCGGCGACGTGCTGCTCGTCACCAAGCGATCGGCTGACGAGTCGAACACCAAGTACGCGCAAGGCGGCATCGCTGCAGTGCTCGATCCGAACGACACGTTCGAGTCGCATGTCAAAGACACTCTCGTGGCGGGCGCGGGCCTTTGTCATGAGCGAGTCGTCGAAATGTGCGTAAAAGACGGGCCTGCGCGCGTCGCGTTGTTGCAATCGATCGGTGTGCGCTTCGACAAGTCCCATGAGGGACCGGGGCTCGACCTGCACCTCGAAGGTGGTCACGGCGCGCGTCGCGTCGCGCACGTAGGAGACATGACCGGTCGCGAACTCGAACGTGCACTGCTCGAAGCCGTGATGAACGAGCCGCGAGTTCGCATCCTCGAAGACCACATGGCGATCGATCTGATCACGCTCGCCAAGTACGGTGGGCCTGAGGTCTGCGCGGGCGCTTACGTGCTCGACACTTCAGGTGGCAAGATCACCACGGTCCTCGCGCGCGCGACGATCCTCGCGACCGGCGGGGCAGGGAAGGTCTACCTCTACACGACCAATCCTGATGTCGCGACGGGCGACGGCGTGGCGATGGCGTATCGCGCGGGCGCTGAGATCGCGAACATGGAGTTTTATCAGTTTCACCCGACGTGCCTGTATCACCCGCAAGCGAAGACGTTCTTGGTGACCGAGGCGCTCCGCGGCGAAGGCGCGATCTTGCGCGACGGCGCTGGTCGACCCTTCATGCGAGAGCATCACGAGAAAGCCGAGCTCGCACCGCGCGATGTGGTCGCGCGCGCCATCGACTACGAGATGAAGAAGACCGGCGCCGATTGCGTGTGGCTCGACATCACCGACAAGAAGCCTGCGTTCGTGCGAGAGCGTTTTCCCGGTGTGTATTCGGAGTGCTTGAAGTTCGGCATCGACATGACGACGCAGCCGATCCCTGTCGTGCCCGCGGCTCATTACATGTGCGGTGGCGTGACGACCGATCTCGAGGGGCGCACGAGCATCCCAGGTTTGTGGGCGATCGGTGAGTGCGCATCGACTGGTCTGCACGGCGCCAACCGACTCGCGTCGAACTCTCTGCTCGAAGGCGTGGTGTTCGGACATCGCGCGGCGGTTGCTCTCCAAGAACTCGATCGCAAAAAGCCACACCCGAGCGTGCCCGATTGGGACGCGGGGCAAGCCGGAACGAGCGACGAAGCGGTCGTCATCACGCACAACTGGGACGAGGTCCGCCGCTTGATGTGGAACTACGTCGGCATCGTGCGCAGCAACAAGCGCCTCAAGCGCGCGGCGCGACGCGCGACATTGTTGCAGGACGAGATTCAAGAATATTACTGGACGTACTTCGTCACGCGCGACCTGCTCGA
>JAYVXK010000424.1:0-6500 GCA_043785265.1 Myxococcales bacterium
GCACCATGATTCGCCTCCCCCAAGTGTTGACCACGCCACGCCCGGAGCGCGGACGTGCCGTCCACGCCGTGCTCAGTCTTCTCTGCATCGTCCTTGGGCTAGTGCTCTTCGCGCGCGACGCCGAAGCGGGGAGCTGGAAGCTAAAAACCAACGAGGTGTCGGAGGTGAGTGGCGCGTGGCACATCTTCGTGTCCATCGATCTGTCGACAGCACCCGCGATGGCGCACGTGCCGATGAAATTCTCGTTCATCAAGCTCGTCGAATACGAGCGCGCGTTGGTCGATGGTCACGCCGATCCAGTGATCAACCGCACGGTGCTCACCGGACAGATGCCGCAGATCATCACGCAGGACGTCGACTTTGCAGACGGAACAGGCAAGATTTTCAAGGGCACGCGCTTCGACTTTGGCGTCACGCGCGCGGTCGGTTTCGTCGCAGGCGAATACCGCATCCAGTTGCGCACCAGTGATGGAACCGACATTGGCGGGCCGGTGAACATCACACTCAAAGGTGACAACCCCGTCGTCGATCGACGCAGCATCACCTTCAACGCAAAAGACCCCAAGAAGGACGCTGACGCCGGCAAGCCCATCGCGTCCAACGACACCGAGTCTGCCATCCCCAACAACGCGGACATCGCGCCGATCGGATCTGCAGCGCCCTTCATTCCCGCCGATGCTTACAAGCCGCTCGACGATGAGGGCAACCCCATCAAAGACCACCCCAAGGGTTGTGGTTGCTCGGTCCCCAGCGACACGCACGCGTCTCTGGCGTGGCTTGGTTTGCCAGGGCTCGCGGCTCTCGTCGTCGTTCGGCGTCGCAAGCGTACCCTCGAGCGATGACGCCTGCGCAAGCGTGCGCGCAAGCCAAAAAAGGGGAGCTCTTACCGATCTATCTCGTCGTCGGTGAAGAACGATTGCTCCGCGACGAAGTGGTGAGCGCGCTGCGTGATGCGTCGCTTGGCGGTGGCATCGCCGCATTCAACGAGGACAAATTCACCGCAGGTGAGACGAGCCCCGACAAGATATTTTCTGCCGCGCGCACCGTGCCCATGATGGCGCCAAAGAGATTCGTTCTCGTGCGCAGCGCTGAGCGATGGGACTCTGGATCGGACGATGGAGACGCCAAGACGGCTGATTCTCCGCTCGATCAACTTGCAGAATACATTGAATCACCCATCGACAGCACGTGCGTGGTTCTCGTCGCGAGCAAGCTCGACGGTCGTCGCAAGGCAGTCGCGCTCGCGAAGAAAAAGAACATCATCGTCACGTGCGACTCTCTGTCGGATGGAGAACTCCCTCAATGGATCGCCCAACGCGCCAAAGAAAAAGGCAACCCGATCGATCACGACACGGCGGAGTTGCTCGCGCAAATCGGCGGCCCGTCACTGTCGTACTTGGCGGACGCGCTCGAACGACTCTCGCTCTATGCGGGCGAGGGTCAGCCCATCACCGAAGTCGCAGTGAGCGAGTGCGTGGCGCGCGTTCGGATGGGCACGACATGGACGCTGGTTGATCAAGTCGGCGAGCGCAATCTCGGCGCGGCACTCAAGACGCTCGCTGACGTCTACGATCCGCGCGACCGCGGACTACCATTGCTTGGTGCGCTCGCTTGGAGCATTCGGCAGCTCGTTCGCTACAAAGCCGAGATCGGCGCTGGAGTGAGCGACTTCGAGGCAGCGAAACGCGCCGGCGCTTTTCAACCGCAACGCGCTCGCGAGCTCGCCATGCGCACCAAACCGCTCACCGAGAAGCAACTCGAGAGGTGGATGCTGGTGCTCGCAGAAACGGATCTGGCGCTCAAGGGATCGAAGCGACCGCCTGACGCGATCTTGGAGCACATGCTCACGCAGCTTTGCGCGCGCTAGAAACGGTCACGGCGAGCACGACTGCGCCCAGCATGGCGAAGGCTGCACCCATCCAAAAAGCGATCGACGCGTTCCAATCGAACATGAGACCAAACGCGATGTTTGCGAGGACTGTGGCGATGCCGGTGAGTGCGTGCATCGCGCCGAGAGCACGCCCGCGTTGCACGAGCGGCGCGAGTTCGACGACGATCGCTTTTTCGGTACCTTCGGAAAGGCCGTAATAAGCGCCATAAACCAGCATGAGCGCCCACGCGCTCGCGGGAGTTTTCATCCACGGAAACAGCGCGTAGACGATCGCGTAGAGCGTCCACGCCACCACCAACGTGCGCTTGTGTCCCATGCGATCGGCGATGCGACCACCGGGCATGTTGGTCGCGGCCTTGGTCGCATTGAGCGTCAGCCACGCCACTGGAATGAGGGGCGTCGACAGTCCAAGCTTGGCGAGCTGCAGAAGAAGAAACGAATCTGCGGACGCACCGAGCGTGAAGACGAAGAGCGCGGCGAGGTAGCGCTTGAGCGCTGGCGACAGCGACGCTTCCGTCCCCGTCGCCGTCCCCGTCCCCGTTCCCGTCCCCGTCCCCGCTCCCGTCGTCGCCGCTTCCGTCGCCGTCCCCGTCCCCGCTCCCGTCTCCGTCTCTGGTGCGGTTTTTGGGCTTTTTTCTGGGCGATCGTGCACGCCTACGACCAACACGAGCACGGCGAGCATGCCTGGGACGATCGAGAACTTGAAGATCTCGCGCGGCGTCCACTCGAGAAATCGCGCGAGCGCGAACGCCATCAGCGGGCCCACGACGGCGCCGATGTTGTCCATCATATTGTGGAAGCCAAACGCCTGGGCGCGATGCGCGGGATCGATCGCGGCCGCGAGAATGGCGTCGCGTGGCGCCGCGCGAACACCCTTGCCGATGCGGTCGGTCGAACGCAGCGCGATCACATGCCAGGGGACGGTCGCGAACCCAATCACAGGGCGGGCGAGTGTTGCGAGCGTGTAGCCAATGACCACGAGCCACTTGCGATCGCGGCGGTCCGCCCACGCGCCAGACTTCCACTTGACGAGCGCGCTCACGCCTTCGCTCACGGCTTCGAGAACGCCAAGTACCGCTCCACCCGCGCCCATCGATCGCAAGAACGGAGCGATCAGCGGGTAGACCATGTCGCCTGAGGCGTCGGTGAAGAGCGAGACCCAGCCAAGGCGTCGGACCACCTCGGGCAAGCGAAAAGGCGCCGCGGTTTGTTCTTTCGGAGCCACGAGAAGCGAGGGCTATAGCACTGCTCATGGGGGCAGGCCTTTGACCATTTGCCGTGCCCGCCTTAGGTTGTGCGGAACACATTTGGCTGTTTGAAACCTCGCGTGGTCGTTTGGCGTATTTGTTGGAAACCAAACGTCCGAAATGATCATCAGTAGATTTGAAGGAGAACGAGAGATGCACGTCCCCCCTAGGGTGATCCGGCCTCTAACCAAGGGTCCGAGCGTTGCGCCCTGCACGCAATATCTGGCTTCCGCAGAGCTTCCGACCCGCCACGGCGTCTTCACCACCTATGTTTTTAGGAGTCTCGCCAACGACGAGACGGGTGAGCAAGGCGAAAAGGAACACATCGCGCTCGTCTACGGCGACGTTCGCGGTGGCGTGGAGATTCCCATCCGCGTGCACTCCGAGTGCATCACGAGCGAAGTGTTCGGCTCGCTGAAGTGCGACTGCAAAGAGCAGCTCGACCACGCGCTCGGAGAGATCGTCCGACAAGGCAAAGGGGCAGTGTTTTATCTGCGCCAAGAAGGTCGCGGCATCGGCCTGGCCAACAAGATTCGTGCGTACGCATTGCAGACAGCAGGCGCAGACACTGTCGACGCGAACCGCATGCTCGGCCTCCCAGACGACGCACGAAGGTACGACGTCGTTCGTGACATGATCGACCACTTGAGCATCGAGAGTGTTCGTTTGATGACGAACAACCCCGCGAAGGTCGCGGCGCTTCGTGCGCTCGGAATCAACGTCGTCGCACGCATCCCCGTGATCGTGCCGCTCAATGAATTGTCTGCAGCCTATGTGGACACCAAGCGTCGCCGCATGTCTCACCTCAAACCGACAGGCAGCGACGCCGAGTAGGCTGGCAGGCAGCGTGATTCAGTGCGTCGGCTTTTCGAGCGCGGGTAACGACGCCGACAATGCCGACAAACGATTGGTGTATTGCGCGAGCAATTCTTCGACGCGAGGCTGACTCGACGACCGGAAGACGAGACCAATGTGATTGGCCTCTGTCGATCGGAAGACGATCTCGGGGTCGGAGAATCCGCTCGTATCGGGGGACGCTTCGCGCGCCAGTGTCATGACCAATCCTGCGTGGTCCGTGCGTGACCTAGGCAAAACGTAGGGCGATTTCCCACCGGCGACTTCGATCTTTGCCCACTCTGCCCAGAGGTTGATTCCACTCGCGGCCTCGACCATGTCTGCGACGTGCGCACCACCCACACGCGCAGCGCACTCGAGCATGTAGAAGCGTCCGTCGTCTCGGCTTTTGATGTATTCTACATGTGATACGCCGCGAACGAGTTTCATTGCGTCGAGGACCTTCTCGTTGAGCGCGAGCAGGGTCTTCTCGTCGACCGACCCGCGCTCGACGGTTCGCGTCGCGAAGACTCCACCACCATGCGCCACATCGAACGGAGGCACGTGACAGCGATTGGCGGACGCGAACACGACCTTGCGCTCGGTGACGATCGAGTCGACATGATAGACGTCGCCCGGCAGATACTTTTCGAGCAAGTAGTGACTCTGACGATCGCCCTGCTTGTGCACGAGTTGCCAAAGTTGCTCTTCGTTTTCGACTTTGGTGATGCCTGCAGCGCTCGCCTCGCTCCGCGGCTTGTTCATCCACGGCGCGGGCACGTCACGCATGAACGCGCGCATGGCGTCGTAGTTGAGGACGTGAACGAAATCCGGCACCAAAATGCCCTCTTCACGTGCTCTGACCCGCATGGCGAGTTTGTCGCGAAAGTGACGCGCAGTGGTGTCGCCCATCCCTGGAATGCGGAGGTGTTCGCGCAATGCAGCTGCGGTCTCTACGTCGAAGTCGTCGAGCGCGACGATGCGATCGAATCGAACGGTGCGTGCGAGAAACGAGACGGTGCGCACGGTCTCCGCGAGGTCTGCGCCGTTGCGCATGGCGAAGACTTCGGCGAGTGAGTCGCGCGGCCAGGGTCGGCCCAAGAGTTTTTCGACCGTGAGCAAGTAGACGCGCGCGCCTTGTGCGGCAGCTTCACGCAAGAACCGCTCGCCCTTGAAATAGGTGGCGAGACACAGCATGGCGATAGGCTCAGGCATCGAACATTTGGCTTGTATCACAGGGTCCCTGGGGCGCCGATCACTGGTAGCTTGGAACATATGCGCATTGCGCTCACGCACAATCTTCGACTCTCGAGTTCGGTGGAGGACGCAGAGTTCGATGCGCCGGAGACCATCGACGCCATCGCTCGCGCGCTCGTTCGCGCAGGCCACGATGCGCTGCGAATCGACGTGACGGGACCGCCATCGAGGCTTGTTTCAAGGCTAGAAGCCTATGCGCCCGATCTGGTGTTCAACACCGCAGAAGGTCGACGTGGTCGCATGCGACGCGGTTTTTATGCGGCTCTCTTCGAAGAGATGGGTCTGCCGACCACAGGTTCGGACGCTTACACGTTGTGCGTGACACTCGACAAAGCGCTCACAAAAAAGGTCGTCGCCGGGCACGGCGTACTCTCACCGCGAGGTCGACTCGTCACCCGCGCGGCGCTCTTGAGCGGCGGACTCGACGACCTCGTCTATCCAGTGATCGCCAAGCCAAACTACGAAGGTTCGAGCAAAGGGATCACGCAAGCGTCCGTCGCAGAAGACGCGACCGACCTCGGGCGCGTGCTCGATGATCTTCTCGAGAGCTATCCCGATGGTGTGTTGCTCGAGAGGTACGTGGCAGGCACCGATGTTCGCGTGAGTCGCATCGACACCGTGGGCACATTGCCGCCGATCGAAATTCACGTGGATGCGGCATTTCCGCGCCAGTTTGCGATCTACGACTACGCGCTCGTGCACGACGGATCGGGAGTCGTCACGTTGCGACCTGCGGAGCTGCCCAAGCGAACACTCATGCGCACGATGGAGCTCGCGGACCGAACATTTGCGGCGCTTGGCATTCGCGACATGGGCTCGCTCGACTTTCGCGTGTCGAGCGACGGCGAGGTGCACTTCCTCTCTGCGACGGCGCTCCCGAGCTTCGAACCAGAGTCTGCGTTGATGGTCGCGGCCAAACATCAAGGACTCGAGTACGACCACGTCATCGCTGCGGTCCTTCGCGCCGCGAGCGTGCGAACGGGCATGGCCGCGCAACTCGATGCAACCAAGCCTCGACCCAAGGCGCGACGCGCTCAGCTCAAGGTCGGACTCGCATTCAACATGAAGCGCATCGAATCACACGATGGCGACGATCGCGAAGCGGAGTACGACCCACCGCAGACCATCGAGGCCATAACCAAGGCGATCGAGAGTCATGGGCACAGTGTCATCCCGCTCGAAGCGACCCCCGATTTTCCGCGCGCGCTCGTGTCGAGTGGCGTCGACGTGGTGTTCAACATCGCCGAGGGCATTCAGGGCAGAAACCGCGA
>JAYVXK010000425.1:0-1916 GCA_043785265.1 Myxococcales bacterium
TCGCCGCGTGTGCTCGCCGAGCGCGTCAAAGATCTGCACGAGCAAAACCCCATGCTCGGTCATCGCGGTTGTCGGTTGGCGATCACGCATCCAGAGATCTACGCGATGCAAGTTCGCGCGTTGCTCGAGGCCGCCAATATCGCTTCAAAAGAAGGCGTCGTGGTCAAGCCAGAGATCATGATCCCGCTCGCCATCAGCAAGGCCGAACTCGACATCATGAAAAAGATCGTCGATGGCATCGTCAAAGAGCTTGGATCGGTCGTCCCTTTTCAGTTTGGTACGATGATCGAATTGCCGCGCGCAGCATTGCTCGCCAACGAACTCGCGCTCACCGCAGAGTTTTTCTCTTTTGGAACGAACGACCTCACGCAGGCCACCATGGGACTCTCGCGCGACGACGCGGGTCGCTTTCTGCCCGCGTATGTGGATCAAGGCATCTTGCCGAAAGACCCGTTTGTCTCGATCGATCAGAGCGGCGTGGGCGAGCTCGTGAAGCTCGCATGCGAACGCGGCAAGTCCACACGCGCAGATCTCAAGCTCGGCGTGTGTGGTGAGCACGGCGGCGATCCGGCGAGCATCGCGTTTTTTCACTCGGTGGGTCTCGCGTATGTGAGTTGTTCGCCATTCCGGGTGACCATTGCGCGACTCGCTGCGGCGCAAGCTGCAGTGCGCAGCAAGGGTGGCAAGACCGCGGCTGGCACGGCGTAGCGTCATGCTCGCCGCGCCCATTCGAGACGCGCTCGCGGAAAACAAACTCGTCGTCATCGTGGGTCCCACCGCCAGCGGCAAGACAGACATCGCGCTGGAAGCGGCTGAAAACGTGGGCGGCGAAGTGATCAGCGCAGACAGCGTGCAGGTCTATCGTCGCTTCGACATCGGGTCTGGCAAGCCGACCGCGTCCGAACTTGCGCGTGCACCGCATCACCTCGTGTCGATCCTCGACCCCATGGACGCGATCGATGCAGCCCGCTATGCGGCTCTCGCCGACGCAGCGATCGCCGAGGTGCGCGGGCGCGGCAGAGTGCCGATTGTGTGCGGTGGAACGTTCTTGTGGATCAAAGCTTTGCTGCAAGGTTTGGTCGTCGCGCCGCCGGGTAGCGAAGAGATCCGCGCACGTCATCGAGCGATGGCCGCCAGCGAAGGTAGAACGGCTTTGCATGCGAAGTTGGCGGAGGTCGATCCCGAAGCGGCGACGCGATTGCACCCCAACGACGTGGTGCGGGTGAGTCGCGCGCTCGAGGTCTACGAACTCTCTGGCGAGCGCATGAGTGAGATGCAGGCGGCGCACGCCTTCAAGTCACCGCGGTATGACTTCGCGCTCTTCGCAGTGAGACGCGACAACGAGCAGCTCACCAAGCGAATCGAAGAGCGAGCGAGAAAGTGGCTAGAAAATGGCTGGATTGAAGAGGTAAACCAGCTCGTGCGCGATGGGCTTGCCGATGCTCGCGCCATGGGGTCGGTCGGATACCGCGAGGTCGCTGCGCACTTGGACGGAGAGATCGCTCCTGAGGAGTTGCTCGATCTCGTGGTGCGCAGCACGCGCGTTTTCGCGAGACGCCAACGCACGTGGCTCAATCATGAGCCGGTGACGTGGATCTGAATCAGTCCCGTCCGCCGTCCCCGTCCGCCGTCCCCGCTCCCGCTCCCGTCGCCGTCCCCGCTCCCGTCGCCGTCCCCGCTCCGGTCGTCCGGTCTCGCTCATCGACGTGATCTAAATTAGTCTGGGAACGCCGTCGCGACCTCGTCGGCGATTCGATCGAGCATCGCTGTCTCGAGCGGGATGTTGGCCGTCATGGACCAGTCGTTGGATGGACCGCGAAGGACGACCTGGAGGTTGAAGTGCCCCTTGCCGTCCCAGTCGCATGACAGCTTGAGCGCGCCGCACGTGGACTCGAAGTCGAGCTGAGCCGGATCAT
>JAYVXK010000426.1:0-1916 GCA_043785265.1 Myxococcales bacterium
TCCACCTCCATCAGCCCACGAAAATCTCACCACCGGAACAGGAATCAACTCCACGGCGACATCCCCATTCGCCTCTTTCGGAAAAACCTTCCCAAGGTCGTTCCACGCAGTCACCAACGCCCCACCTGGTCCCAGTGGACTCGACGCAAGCCCAGCGAAACGCTGGTCGCCCACGCGATGCGGGGTCCACCTGGGAAGCGGAACTTCCGCTTTGGAGAGATCGATCGAACTCCCATTCCAACCTACCTCTTTGAGCCAGAGCTCTTCGGCATTCGGATCCGACTGCGCAGCCTCGGTACCCCAGGCAACGAACACGCGAGAGCCCACAGTCATCGCGTTGGGCGCATAGGCACTCAGCGGAGCACCTGCATCTGGAATCGCAGGCGCAATGTCGAACGACGTCACCGCACCAGGAGCGCTGTTATCTAGAATCGCGCCACGCACACGAGCTCCGCTGGCGACACCCGAATCAGCCCAGTCCACACCCTCCACATACACAAGGAGCATGTGTGTTGAGTCGAGTTGTGTAAGCGCGGGAGTATTAGAATAAGGCCCAGGCTCGAACGACGACGTGTTCCAGGTCGTCCCGCCCGTCTTCACCTGGATGGTCTCGAGGCCTCCAGTGACATCGCGCCAAGCGGCGGCCCAGCCACCTGCGAACGGTGCGAGCGCGACATTGTCCTCGATATCGACCGTCGCTGCGAGCGTGAGCTCGGCGGATGTTGGCGTGAGGGCCGAGTCAAAGGTTCGATAGCGAATGTCTGGACCTGTAGAGTTGTTGGACGTGTCGGCCCAGGCAATGACGAGGTCCTTCCCTGTCCATAGGATGTCTGCGTCGTACTGAGAGAAAGCCGTCGTCGTGTTTGCGTGAGCGGGGTTGCCTGAGGAGGAAACCTTCGGATCGACCAAACGAATCGCGACGCCTTCCTGATCGCCGTCGCCTCCGAAGTCTGTCCATGCGACGGCAACCTTCCCATTGCCCAACTCGGCGAGCACGGGAGAGCTTGTGGTCAGATTGGTCGTCGAGACACCGAAGTCATCGATGTGATCGAGGGGAACACCCTTCTGATCGTAGAAGGTCATTCCAACCCCAGGCTTTGCCGGTGCAACCCAGGCTACGGCAAAGTTGGTCGCGCCCGCGCTGACAGGATGTCGACCTGTACCCAGATATCGTTCGGGCAAACTGGCATCGGTCGGCGCAGACCAAAGGGCGAGATCGCGCACCTGGCATAGGGAAGAACATGAGTCTGGTTCTTTGCTGATGACACCGTCGTCGCACTCCTCTGTGACAGGATCGCGAATGCCGTCGCCGCAGAATGCAGAGATGGGGGCGTCCGCTGCGGCATCGGTACTTGCGCCATCGGATGCGTCGAACGGTGCGCCATCGAGCATCGAGCCGTCACCCCCGTCGAGAGGTGCGCCATCCGCCGTGACGCCGCTTTCGTCGGTGTCTCCAGCGAATGAAGCATCCAAAACATCAGGGTTGGAAGAGTCGTCGACATCTGGACTCGCGTCGGTCGAACCATCGAGGCCGCCGTCACCGTTGCCGCCTCCACCGCTGCTACACGCAACCGCAAACGAGAATGCGACTCCGAGCAGGAGCCACCCTCGGCGATTCATGATGCAGTCCCTGCGGTCGTGTTCGACGGTCGTCGACCGCTCGGTGTGCTCGTGAAAGAGAGGTCCACCAAGGTGATTGGCCGCAGGCTGCTCTTTTCGTCACGAAAAGAGACCAGACCGGTCGGATTTGTCGTCGGCTTGTCGAAGCTAAGAACTCGCATCGCCCCGCCTCCTCGCGAATTGGCAACCAAGGTATGCCCAGGCGAGCACGACTCCGTCACACTATTTTCGCGGTGCACAGCCCCTATCGACCCGGCACAGCAAGAGTTGCGAGCAAAATGAAAATGGGTGAAAAA
>JAYVXK010000427.1:0-6494 GCA_043785265.1 Myxococcales bacterium
CAGATCATCGACTTGTCGATCGCCCATCGCGTCACGAGTCCCTTCACGGCGATGCTCGTCTTGGAGACCGACAGCGACTACGCGCGGTTCAAGATCGATCGCAAGTCACTCGCGAACATCTTGAGTGTCGACGGCGGAGAGATCACGATTCTGCATCGCTACGGCGCGCCAGTGGTCGCGAGCAACGACAAGGAAAAGGCAGAAAACAAGCCTGATCCGACCGATGGTGTCGACAGCCTTCGACAAGGTGAGTTCAAGAAGTTCGAACTTACGCCAGCCACGGACCTGCCTGGCACGATGCCCGATCAAGCGACTGCCCCAGCTTCTGAGGGAGACGTCGAGAGTTTCGGTATCATCGGGATGGCCGCAGGCGGCGGCGGCTCCGGAGCAGGCATTGGCTTAGGCGGCATCGGCACCATTGGTCATGGCGCGGGAACAGGGACTGGACAAGGTTTCGGGAACGGACACGGCAGACTGCTGCAGGGCGATCACTCACCGCCCCACCGTTCAGGAGACCTTACCAACGATCCGACGCAAGACGCGCCCGCGAAGACCCAACCGTACGCTGGCAAGTTTCTCGATGTCATGAACGCAATCGCGTCGCGTGACTTGTCATCCGCGCGCAAGATCGCCGACGACTGGCATACAGCAGACCCAGGGGACGTCATGGGTCTTGTCGCACTCGGCGAAGTGTCTGAGGCCTCGAAGGACAAGGTGCGTGCATCGCGAGCGTATGGATCGATCATCGACCTCTTTTCTGCGCGCGCCGACCTGCGTCGCTTCGCCGGTGAGCGCCTCGAGCGCATCGCAGACCAGGCCGCGCTCGACCTCGCGATCGACACCTACGAAAAGGCCAAAGCACAACGCCCTGATCATCCATCGAGTCATCGTTTGCTTGCCTATTGCTATGTGAGAAAAGGCGACTACCAAAAGGCCTTCGAAGCAGCAGTCGCTGGCGCGATGCGTAATTATCCCGAAGGGCGCTTCGAGGGAGTCAGTCGCATCCTGCACGAAGACGTGGGCCTCATCGGCGCGGCTTGGATCAAGGCCGATCCGAAGCGCAAGGCGGAGATCGTCGGCAAGGTAAAAGCAGCGGGCGCGACACTCGACAACACGCCATCACTGCGCTTCGTGTTGAACTGGGAGACCGACGCCAATGACGTCGACTTTCATATCTACGACGCCAAAGGCAATCACGCCTATTTTCGGATGAAGTCATTACCCACAGGCGGCGAACTCTACGCGGACGTCACCACCGGATATGGCCCGGAGTGTTTTACCATTCATGGATCCAAGGCGTCTCGCGCGGGCCCTTACACATTGCAGGCGAACTACTACTCTCGCGGACCGATGGGATACGGGATGGGCAAGCTGTCGATCATCGAGCATGACGGCGCTGGTGGATTGACGATCGAGGAGCGACCTTATGTGGTGATGGTCGATCACGCGTTCGTCGATCTCGGGACCGCCCGCTAGTCTTGAATCACGTCGGTCACCGTTGCCACGTAAAGTCCTGGTGGGTGGGCGTGGTCGGATCCGCCTGCGGCAGCCGTCAACCAGAAGTGCTGGCGTCCTTGATCGAACTCGTCGGTGATCAGGTCGCCGCCCATCTCGTCCCCCATGAGTGTGTCGCGCCAGACCTCTGGGGCCAACACGCTCGAACCAAGTGGTTGCAGTGAATCAGAGAGCACGTAGTCGCGATCGCGCGTCAGCCAGGTCAATCGACTTGGGCGTTCACAGTCGTCCAGGCGCATCCAAGCGGGCACTCTGCGCTGAGCCACGTGGAGATGCACGCCGTCGTCCCACGCTTCTTCGGATCGATCCAAGACGATCGTCCTCTCGATGCGCGAGTAGTCGTTCGACAGCGCGAACACGAAGGTCGGGATGCCGACAAACGCCCGAGACCAGCGTCCCAAAATTTTGGTTCCGTGAAAATCGATCTGCAATCCAAAGAAGTCGCGCAACGCGAAAAGGTTAGTCGGAAATTCTGCGAAAGAGTGACCGTCCTCGGACGAGAGCACTTTGAGGACCAAGTTGCCGTCGCACGAATCAGCCGAAACCACACGACTCGCGCCGTCAAAGAACAGCTTGATACCGCGTCGTGCCCATCCGCTGCGGCAAGCGGCGGTGGGCGTTCGCCAGAGAGTGTTCAACGACGAGTCGAACGCGATGACCTCTTGGTTACACGTGGCGATGACCTTCGAACCAGCGCGCGTGACGCTCGTGCATGCGAAGTCTGCGCGGTGCAAGATTGTGCCCCGCTCGACGTCGACTTCAGCGACATAGGCGTCGGTGCCGACGCTGGGATTCGCGACAACGAAGACCGTACCTTCGCGGTGGGCGGTGCTCGCGGGCGACCCCTGTACGGCGGCGATGACGCGCGTGTCTCCATGGACCAGGTGAGATCGCAGTTTGATCTGCTCAGCGCGTGCTTCGGTCGCGTAAGCAAGCGTCAGACAAGCAACTAGGATAATCGGGGTTCGCATGACTCACCGAAACCTGTAGACGCCGTGCAGCACTTCGCCCGCAGGCCCCTTTGATGTCACTTCGAACTTGGGCTCGCCCGAGTCGGCACGCTGGTTGAGTTGAGCCCAAGCGTGACTCGACTCGTTGTAAAACCACGTGTCTCGCCTGACACCTCCCCAAGCCGCTCCGAACTCGCCCGCTCCCCACGAAGCATCGACTTCGATCGCGTGAACGGGTCCACCTTGAAGGAAGGCGGATGCGCTCGCGCCATATTTCCCGGCCAATTGGCCACACTTGGTCGCGTCGCATTCTGTGTTCGAATACACAACCGCGCGGTGACCGACTTCACCGGCTGGCGCGTCGAGGCGGAAGACGTCGCCCGGCTTGGCGCTCGCCGCGGTGACGCGAGCCAGATGAGGATTGGTCTCGGGATTTTGGAAGTAGTCTGTGCCAGGTGACGGAACCACAGTGCCACCCACGTTGAACGTCACCTCGGACCGACTCTTGTCAGCGACCTTCATCGCCGCGCTTAGTACGTAATCGGTGCAATCGATTCCGATTCCCCACGTCCACTGCATGTCTTTAATTCGCGTTTGCACGTCTCCCGGACCGCTCGGCAGTTTGCCTGCATCGATGAGGACTTGCGTCACCGCCACGAGCTCGCGCGCAGTCGGCGCGCCGACCAAAGCATGTTGCGGCGCGACGCCGGCGGCAGCACACAGCGCGTAGAGTTCGCGTACCTGCGGCTTGGTCGTGTCGATCTTGCCACCATCCTTGTCTCGGCTGTAACCAGCCGCGGCATCGTTGAAGCCGCCGGCCATTCGAAACTGCGGCGCGGCGGACACGCTCTTGCCGTCGACGAGATACGGACCTGCAAACGCGCTGCGGTAAGCATCCAACTTGGATTGCGCGACTTGCGTGGGCGATGGCGGAATCGCAACTGGCGTGGCGCTCTGTGTGAGCACGCCATAGTCGAAGGTTCCGTGCGCGAGCGAGTCGACGTCGATGTCTCGAACGGCGGGTCGCGTCGGCGTGGGGGCGGGAGCAGAGGATGTGTCGTCGTCTTGGATGCGTCGACGGTCGAGTGGGGAGAGGGGCTGGGGCATGCACGCCTATCGACCGCGTGCTCCGAGAGTTGCGTTCTTTTTTCGCGGACGCCGGTTACTCGCCCAAACCGGAACGGAGACGGGGACCGGGACCGGGACCGGGACGGGTGCGGGGACCGGGACCGGGACGGCGGACGGGGACGGCGGATTGGGGGCAGTCGCGATAATGCCATATCGCTCAGTGAACATTTGGCCTTGAGCTCTGTGCTCGATTAAACAAGTAATATATCTACTTGTAGCTCAAATAAAGCCGTTTGAACATCGTGCGGGAGTGATGGCGAGGACGTAATTCGTTATTGCTACTATCAAGTAGCAATAGGAACTTCATCGCACGCAGCGTCGTCCGCCGTCCGCCGTCCCCGTCCCCGCTCCCGTCCCCGTCCGCCGCTCCCGTCCCCGTCCCCGCTTCCGGTCCTGCCCGATTTGACCCTGCGGGGCGCACCCGATATTGACTGACGAATGAGTGCGAGCGATGCGACACGGGGGAAGTTGACGCGTGCGAGCGCCGCTTGGCTCGCGGCGATGGTTGGCGGAACCATCGTCGTGCAGTGCAGTCTCTTCACGTCTCTCGATGATCTGCGCCCATTGAGTACAAACGACGGTGGGATGGATGGGGCCATC
The DNA here is from genome assembly GCA_043785265.1 of Myxococcales bacterium. Classification (GTDB taxonomy): domain Bacteria; phylum Myxococcota_A; class Polyangia; order Polyangiales; family Polyangiaceae; genus JANYHY01. The sequence continues at coordinate 4,194 of JAYVXK010000427.1, forward strand.
GATCAGCTCGTCGCAAAAGACGCTGCGGATGCCTTCGTGCCTTTCGATGCAGCAGACGCTGCGGTGCCGCCGGGTTCGGCGGTGGCAATCGGGGCTGGTGGGATGCTCATCAACGGGCCCGCCTCGGGTGCGCACGCATGCGCTGTCGCCGGATTCGAGCGCGCATTGTTTTGCTGGGGCGCCAACGATCGTGGACAACTCGGAAATGGCAGCACTGGCAATGGCACAAACTCGGCCGACCTTCCTGTCGCCACGAAACTTCTAAGTGACGCGACCAATGCACCTTTCACCAACATCGACACGTTCGCAGTCGGCGCATGGAACACCTGCGCGCTGCGCTCCAAGACTCAGCTTTATTGTTGGGGCCAACGCCTTGGCGGCGGCGTCGGTGATGGAGTGGTAGGCGGCGAGCAGAGCGCACCCGAGAACATCACGGGGTTTGCCGGCGGGCGCTTTTCATTGGGTGCGACTCACGGATGCGCGGTCATCAATCAGACCGATCTCCGTTGCTGGGGCAACAACCACAGCGAGCAACTCGGTCACGCGCTATTTTCGGGTGGCGATCAAACCTGCAAAACATTTTTTGATCCAGCCGCGGCGTGCAATCCCACGCCGAGTACGGCGAGCCCGGTTAACCCGGCCGCGATCAGCATGGCGACCATGCACTCGTGCGCGCTCGTCGGGGGGCAAGTTCAGTGCTGGGGATATCAGGGAGAGGGTGCGACCACTGGCTCAGGCCTGATTTCGACTTCCACCCCAGTGGTCGTGCAAATGACTGGGGCGACACCGCTGACGGGCATCACGCAATTGAGTTCGACAGGTCGGCACAATTGCGCCGTTCGAATGCCCGGGAACTCCGTGTGGTGCTGGGGACAAAACGATGCGGGACAAGCCGGACAACCCGCGAACGCTGGGTTGTACTTGGCAACTCAAGTCGCCGGACTCCAGGCAACGAGTGTGGCCGTTGGAGAACGCGCCACCTGCGCAATCACCTCTTCAGGGATGCCCAGCCCCTTGGTCTGCTGGGGTGACGACACTTATGGCCAACTGGGAGATGGCACGAAACAATCGACCGCGACGCCCACGCCCGTCAAAGGACCTGGTGGGTTGGGTACCCTGAACGACGTGAAGAGCGTCGCTGTTGGCTACAGCTTCGCGTGCGCTCTCACTGGCGACAAGAACGTCTGGTGTTGGGGACGCAACGATCACGGCCAGCTGGGCGACGGGACTACGGTCGACAGGCCTTTTCCGGTGCGTGTGACTGGCCTGCCGTAGTCGGAAGCTTCGGATGGCTAGACGCGAGTGCGAAATGCTCTCGGCCCTGCGGTCGAGTCCCACGCGAGGAGTTCTGCGTGAGGCTTGCCGTCTTCCATGTGAATGACCAGATGGGTGCGCGCTGCGCGATAGTGATCGGTCGCGTCTGCTGTGGGTTCTTCTTCTGCCCAGGATCCCAAGTTGATGTACGTCGACTCGCCTTGGTTGATGGGTATTTCGGCGGGCACGTGTGTGTGGCCCATCACCACGAACGCAGCAGGAAGCAGAGTCGCCAGTTGTGATGCGCGCTCGGTGAGTGCTTCGGTGGGATCGATGTTTCGTTGCCTGGACAAGTAGCGGTGGCCGACCGCCCATGCGATCAAGACCGAGATGCCCGCGTAGAAGAAGTGCCCACGATGAACGCCCAGGATCGCGCACGCGACCACCAGCATGAATGCCATGATTCCAAGCGCGAGACGGTCGAGCAACAGACTCGCGAGGATGCCGCGTACGGAGTTGGTGAGTGGAGGAACTTGCAACGCCGCGAGCGCGACGATGCGATCGATGCTGATGCGTGTCGCCTCTGCGAAGAGAGTTTTGCGTCTTTCGTGTTCTTTGCGGAGGATCTCTGCGGCGTCGGAGAAGTGCTCGCGTCGCAGGCGAAAGAGCTCGAGCACCGCGCGAATGAACCGCATCAAGAGCGAGAACATGCCGCGCAAGCCGAGCTTCGAGCCGAACGCGATGTAGTCCGCGATGCCCTGATGTTCGTGGCCGTGTTCGCGAAGGCCACTGGTGGGTCGCACGACGAAGCGCAGCAGCGTGTCGCAAAAACCACGCGCCACGCGGCGCGGATCGGCCGCGGACAATGGCGTCATGATGTGCTCGGTCGCGCAGTACGTGTCGTATTGGTGACCGTGCTCGATGTACGCGACGCCGTTCCAATAGAAGAACCAAGGATTGAACTCGATGCGTGCGAGGAAGTCGTCTTCTGCGATCGGTGTTTCACCACGCATGGCATGCGCGAGAAGGATCTGGCGAAAATCAGCC
>JAYVXK010000428.1:0-6473 GCA_043785265.1 Myxococcales bacterium
CCTCGCAAACAACGGAATTTATGCTTCGTTCGCGGAGGAGCAGCGCGTCCTTGGTGAACTCGCGCAGCTCGGTCAAGAAGACGTGCCCGCAGACACGCAAGGTGCAGCATGACGACTGCCACCACTCGCGCGCGCACGCCCAGTCGCGCAGAACAAAAGCTGCGAGCGTTCCACGAAGAGGACGCTGTCACCAAAGTCTACGACAGTCGCCTCATCGCGCGTGTGTGGCCGTTCCTCAAACCGCATCGCCGCCCACTCGCGGTGTCGGTCGGTCTCATGTTCGTCATCGCGTCCATCAATCTCCTCCGGCCTCTGGTGATGGGCAGTGTGGTGAAAGCCGCAGGCGACGCGGATCCGAACGGCGTCTTCAAGGGCGGCCTCGAATTGACCGGACTCGTCGTTGCGCTGCAGCTCGTGTCGTTCGTGCAGGTCTACACGATGCAGCTCGCAGGTGCGCGCGCGATGGCCGACATGCGCGCTCACATCTTCGACTTTTTGCAGCGCCTGTCCATGCGCTACTTCGACAAGACTCCTGTCGGCCGCCTCGTCACGCGCGCGACCAACGACGTCGACGCCCTCGGCGAGGCCTTTGCTTCGGGCGTGCTCAACGCCGTGGGCGATCTGCTCTCGCTGGTTGGCATCGTGATCGTCATGCTGTTGCTCGATTGGCGCCTGTCGCTGATCGCATTTGCGGCGCTCCCACTCGTGCTGGTCATCGTCGGATTCATGCGCAGTCGCTCGCGCCAGGCCAATCGCGACATTCGCACGAAGACGGCGCGCTTGAACGCGTTCCTCAACGAGCAGGTCAACGGCATCGCCGTGGTGCAAGCGTATGCGCGCGAAGAAGCGATGGCGGTCGAGCACGACGAAATCAACGAAGCGTACCGCGACGCCAACAAGCGAGCGATCTACTACGAGGCCACGCTCGACGCGGCGATCGAAATGGTCGCGACAGTGTGCATTGCGAGCGTGCTGCTCTATGTCGGCGTGGGCCGGGTTGGCGATCACACAGTCACGTTCGCAGTGATGGTGACCTTCACGGGATACATCAAACAGTTCTTCGAACCCGTGAGCCTGCTCTCGCAGCGCTACACGGTCTTGCAAGCGTCGATGACAGGCGCAGAGCGGATCTTTCAACTGCTCGACGTGACCGACGTCGAGAGCGTCGACCCTGTCAGCGGCGAACTCTCACAAGGGCCGGCAGACGAGGCGATCTTCTTGGAGAACGTCTCATTCGGCTACAAAAAGGGTGTTCCGGTGCTCCGCGAGGTTTCGCTCTCCGCAAAACGCGGCGAGAAAATTGCGCTCGTTGGCGCGACCGGCGCGGGCAAGACGACGATCGCGAGCTTGCTGTTGCGACTCTACGAGGTCGACTCGGGTGTGGTGCGGGTGCTCGGCAAAGACGTGCGCGGCGTCGACCGACAAGCGTTGCGCGAGCAGTTCTCGGTTGTGCCGCAAGACGTTTATCTGTTCGCGGGCACGTTGTTGTCGAATGTGGCGATGAGCGATCCGCACCCTGATCGCGCCAAGGCGATCTCTGCGTTCGAACGCGTGGGAGCACTCGAACTCTTCAAGCGGCGGCACGCGGGAGCGACAGACACGTGGCTCGATGCATCGGTCGACGAGCGCGGACAAAACTTCTCAGCGGGCGAACGTCAGCTCATCGCCTTCGCCCGCGCGATCTATCGCGATGCCCCGCTGCTCATCCTGGACGAAGCCACTGCGAGCGTCGACTCCGACACGGAGGCACGCCTACAAGTCGCGCTCGACGCAGCGATGGCAGGTCGCACCGCAGTCGTCATCGCTCACAGACTGTCCACGATCAAAGCCGTCGATCGCATCATCGTCTTTCACAAAGGCAGAGTCGTGGAGTCAGGCTCCCACGAAGCACTCCTGGCCAAAGGCGGCGTCTACGCACGCCTCCACCGCCTCCAATTTCTGGAAGGGTAATGTTTTTCGCCGATAGCGGCGCGACTCCGTTGTCGGGAATCGTCTCCGTACAGGAGTACGGTTCCTCATCCGCTCCTAGGATTCGCTTGCTCTCGACGAAAACCATCACCCTTCCAGTCCATACCGCGAACCTAGGAGGCTTCTCTTCCGCCACGCCCTGGCGGAAGCACTGACGCGGCAGTGCTACTTGCAGGCGGGGTTGGTTAAGACGCACACGGAGTTTGTGCAGTGGGCGTCGAAGTCGCAGACTTTGGTTTTGTCCGATGGCGTGCAGGCTTGACCGTCCGGGATGATGGCTGGGCAAGTGCCTGTGGTTTTCTGCGGGTCGAGGTTGCACGTGCCGACAGCACAAACCGAGATTCCATTCGTCAAGAAACCGCAGGGCTGGCCGGGCTTGGCAACGGAGATGCCGACGCACTTCTTGGTGCTCACGTCGCAGTAGGTTCCGACTGAGCAGCCATCTGCTGCTTGAGAGCAGTCACCTTGCAGCGCGATCGGCTTGGCGCACACTTTGGCCGAGCAGACGAAGGCGTCTTGGCAGCCAGCCGTCGAGGTGCATGCGGCGCCCAATCCACCGAGCGCCACGCATTTTTGCGTTTCACACGCGAGGCCAGCCTTGCAGACGGACGATCCCAGGCAATCGCCGCCGACGTCCACGGTGTTGTAGCCCACGCAGATGCCCTTGACGCAAGACGCGGTTGAAGTGCAACGCGTCCCAGAAGTGGCGCACGACTGACCGTTCGGGATCGTGGGAACGCACGTGCCGCAGTAGCTGACCGTCTGCACGCCGCCGTCTGAACTTGCGCTGATCTCGCACGCACCGCTCTTGCACTGGCTCGCGCCGTTGCATGCGGAGCCGTCCGCCAGGCTTCCATTTTTGCCTGTGCACGTGAGCGCGAGGCCGCCGTTCGATCCGCGGCACGCCGCGCCGCCATAAACGCCCGCGCAGTCGCTCAGACTTTGTGCCGTGATGCCCTCGCCAGGATAGGCAAGCGTGGTGACGCACTCGGTGTGAAAGCGCGCCTTGTATTCGGACGGGATGCCGAACCCTCCACATCGCTGGTTGGTGCCATTCAACGCATCGAAGAACGCATCGCAGGCCGCACCAGGATCGGACGAGGCCGTAGAAGGTGAACTGCTGCATGCGACTGCTGCGATGACGCCGATGCCGGCACAGACGACGAACACACCACGGGTAAGCAAACGTTGAAGCTCCATAGGTCCCTCCTTGGGTCGCGGCCTACGTGCGTGCTCTGTGCCAATCCGAATGGCCGCAGAAATACGCCGCTGCCGGTGTGACTGAGAATAGACGGCGGCCAGCGACTGTGGCAAGGCATTCACGCCGCCCAAGACATTCGTAGTGCGACGCGCCTGGGTTCGGAGTAGCGAGAAGCTGTCGTGTCCGATCCAAAAGTCCCCACTGACTCTGACCAACCATTGGTGCCGGAGCCTCCGACTTCGCAGCCGCGCATTGCTCGACCTCGGCGCGCTGCGCCGGCGGATGCGGTGCGACCCACACGTGCAGAGGTGAACCTCGAAGCACTCCGCAAGAATCTGCGCGTGGTTCAGAGGCATGCAAAGGGCGCGAAGGTGTGGGCTGTTCTGAAAGCAGACGGCTATGGGCATGGCGCACCCGCTGTCGCCCGCACGCTCGAACGCGCAGGCGCAGATGGCTTCTGCGTGGCTCTTCTCGAAGAGGGCGTCGAGCTCCGCGAGGCCGGCATTTCTGCGCCCATTTTGGTGATGGGCGGTTACTACGGTCAGGCACACGAAGAGGTGCTCGCTCGCAAGCTGGTCCCAGTCGTGTGCGATCTCGGACAAGTCGAAGGCTTCGCGAGACTCGTGAAATCAGGCGCTGTCGTCGGACCGGTCGACGTTCACCTGAAGGTCGATACGGGCATGGCGCGCCTCGGCGTGACTCTGCGCGATCTGGCCATGTTTGCAGATCGACTCGCAGACTTTCCTCAGGTGCGTGTGGTCGGTCTGATGACGCATCTCGCTTCTGCGGACGCACCCACACTCGAAGAGACGATCGCGCAAATGATTCTCTTCGACGAAGCGACCGCGACTCTCGCCAAGCGTGGCGTCCGTCCTGGGCTCCGTCACGCCGCAAACACCGCCGCCCTCCTCCGCGACGAAGCCCGACTCGACGCGGTTCGTCCGGGCGTTGCGATTTTCGGTGTAGCGCCACGAGCCGATGGCAGCGCTCTGGCAGACGATCTCTCTCTCGTGATGCGAGTCCGCACCGAGGTCGTCGCTCTGCGCGAGATCGCTGCGGGTACACCGGTGGGTTACAGCGCGCTGTGGAAGTCCCACAAAACAGCCACAATCGCGACGATTCCGATGGGGTATGCCGACGGGCTCTCACGCCAACTCACCAACAGGGGACACGTGCTGATTCGCGGCAAGCGCGCGCCGATCGTCGGAGCGGTGTCGATGGACATGTCGATGATCGATGTCTCGGAGATCGTCGGCGTGAGCGTTCGCGACGAAGCGGTCGTGCTTGGCGCGCAAGACGGTCCCTTGGGCAAAGACTTCATCGGTCCAGACGAAGTCGCCGCTCACGCGAACACGATCGCATGGGAAGTGCTCACGTCGATCTCGCGTCGCGTCCCCCGCTTCTATCGCGAGCCCTGAGCCCACAAAGAAGCTATGTTGGGCCACGATGAGTGACGAGACGCCGACGCCGACCGCGATGAGCGGTGTGTTCGACAAGCTCGTGTCGTCGCCACTCGACATGCTCGATGACCTTGGCGAGACCGTCATGCTCGGCGGCAGGACGCTCATGTGGCTCGTGCGTCCGCCGACGCGTCCGTGGCAATTGATCGGCGCGATCGAGTTCATCGGTCAGGGCTCGATGTTCATCGTTGCACTCGTCGGCATGTTCACCGGAATGGCGTTCACCGTCAGCACCATCGTCGGATTCCGGCAATTTTCAGCCGAAGGCATGGTCGGTGGCGTCGTCGCTCTCGCGCTCGCACGAGAACTCGCGCCCGTGCTGGCGGCCGTCGTCGTCACCGCGCGCGCAGGCAGCACCATCGCGAGCGAACTCGGCAACATGCGCGTCTCCGAACAGATCGACGCCATCACCACGATGGGCGTGAGTCCTGTTCAATACCTCGTCGTGCCGCGCGTCGTAGCGACGACAATCGTCTTGCCGTTTCTCGCCATCCTCTTCGGCATCACCGGAATGTGCGGAGCCTATGTGGTCGCCGTGCTCTGGCAGGGAATCGATCCCGGCATCTTCGTCGACAAGATTCACTCGTTCTTGCATTGGGAAGACATCCGCATGCTCGTGGTGAAGAGCCTGGTCTTCGGAGCCATCGTGAGCATCATCTGCTGCAAAAAAGGCTTCTTTGCCTCCGGCGGCGCGCGAGGCGTGGGCGAGGCCACGGCAAAAGCAGTCGTCTCGAGCATCGTCGCGATCTTCGCAGCGGACTACATCGTGACGACCTTGTTGACGCAGTTGTAACGGCTCCCCGTCCGCCGTCGCCGTCCGCCGTCCCCGCTCCCGTCCCCGTCCCCGTTCCCGTCCCCGCTCCCGTCCCCGTCCCCGCTCCCGCTCTACTTCGCTGGCAACACCACATTATTCAACGCGGAGACGTTCGCCCCCGCGGGGTATCCGTAGCTCACCCATCGGGTGAACTTGGGATTGTCTTCGTCCGTCCCGGACCACGTAATCGGATTACCCCAGCCCCAGACGGTCACACCAAACCGCGCTTTTCCAGCCCCGCCGTCGATCGGCAGCTGACCTTCGATGGTGTGAACTCCATTGTTGCAACCGCCCACTCCTTGGAAGTTGCCAGTCGACAGATCCACTCGCGTAAATTGATATTGGCCAGTTGAATCGATGTTCTGCCAATTGCCAAGTAGCCCAGCGCAATCGAGCGTCACGTCAGGAAAAACCTTCGCGCCTTGATCCTTCGCGCGAACGATCACCAGATTGGTTTCTGGATAAGTCGGATCGGTGAAGAACGTGTACCGAGACAGGTACTGCGCGGGCGAAATCACATTCACATATTCTGGGTCGCCTTCGCCGTTGTAGAACTCGCCGCCGGTCATGTAGCTCGCAAAATAGAACGGGTGACTGGCGTCCTGACTGCGAACGACAAACGGGCCCGTTTGGGAAAACTCGACGAGTTGTCGCGCGCCGATCGTCGTGGGGGCGCCAAATTGCGGTGGATCATAAGTGAGCTGCGTCCCGTCGACGACACCGACGATGCGCCACGGGACGAACTCTTCCAGATTTTTGTCGCGCGACCGATAGCGCACGGCGACGTATTCGCTGCCGAGGGCGTGGATCGGAAACAGCATCTGCTGGGCGCTGTCTGCGCGAATGCGACCGAGCGGAACGTCCATCAGCGTGTCGCCGCCAATGACCGCGATGGGGTTGTTGCTTTGAATCGCAGAACCCGTGAGCTCCTGCGGTTGAGTGAACTGCAGGTACTCGCCGCGATTGAGCGAGTAACTACCCACTACGTTTGCCGGAGTCGCCGGCAGTCCACCCCCCGCGAGGATGCCCG
>JAYVXK010000429.1:0-6467 GCA_043785265.1 Myxococcales bacterium
CCATCTTCGTGGACATGTCTGCGCCTGGCTGAAAGCCTTTGCAGCAGAGTCCGTTGGCTACGCCGTTGACAGCGCTACAGCCGTTGGTGAGGACGGGGATGGTGACACCCGCGGCCAAGAGGAATGCGTATCGAAAGCCCTTATGCATGTGAAGCTTCTCCTTCGGTGGTGGCGCGAACCCGCGGCGCGAACACTCCAATGAAGAGAAGAGTCGAGCCGAAAAAAAGTGGATTGGGTGACGTCGCCCCGGACCTAGGTTTAGACGAATCTCGATCTAAATGCATTGAGCGGCGAGCGAAAATCTGAGTGGGGCGATTTCCCTCGGGCTAATTTATGGCACTTGTGGCGATCCTGCAGCGATCGCCGCGCGCATCGAAGCTATCCCTGCGCGGATACGATCTTCACCCGTCGCGTAACTGAATCGCACGTAGCCCGGTGCACCAAAGCCCGCGCCTGGAACACTCGCGACGTGCGCGCGCGTGAGCAAAAACAAAGCAACGTCTGCGTCGCTCTCGATTCGCGTGTCTCCCATGGATAGGCCGTAAAGACCGCGCACATCTGCGAATGCGTAGAACGCGCCTTCGGGTTTTCTGCACTTGATGCCAGGCAAAGAGTTGAGTCCGTCGACCATCACATTGCGACGACTCTCGAAGGCCGATCGCATCTGCGCGACTTCGTCTTGTGGACCCGTGAGTGCCGCGACTGCAGCGTGCTGGGCGACCGCTGTGGCATTTGTGGTGCTCTGCCCTTGAACCAGGTCCATGGCCCCGATCAGGTGTGCTGGAGCGATGGCCCAGCCAATTCGCCAACCCGTCATCGCATAACTTTTGGCGAGTCCATCGACCGTGACGATGCGATCGGCGAGCTCCGGCATGAGCGCGAGCGGCGAGGCATGACGAAGTCCGTCGTAGATTAGCTCTGCATAAATCTCGTCGACGATGAACCATGCGTCGGTGCGCTTCACTACGTCGAGCAGCGCGCGCATCTCGTCTGGCGCGTACGCGATGCCTGTGGGGTTGCAAGGCGTGCACAGCACGATCGCCTTGGTTTTTGCGGTGATTACGCTCTGTAGTTTTTCGGGTGTGAGTTTCCACCCGCGCGCTTCGTCAGTCGGCACGAGCACAGGTGTCGCGCCCATCATGCGAACTTGTTCTGGATAGGTGACCCAATACGGCGCGGGGATGACCACCTCGTCGCCGGGCTCGTACAACGCAACCGCGAGATTGAAGAGCGCATGCTTCGCGCCCGCGGTGACGATCACTTGATTGGGCTTGGGCGAATATCCACGAACGCGTGTGGTGCGCGCACAGATCGCTTCGCGCAGAGGCAAGATGCCGGTGACTGCCGTGTACTTCGACGCGCCCTCGTCGATCGCTCGCTTGGCCGCATCGAGCACGAAACGGGGTGGCTCGAAGTCTGGCTCGCCCACACCAAACGCAAACACATCGACGCCTTTGGCGCGAAGCTCGGCGGCGCGCGCATTCATCTCGAGAGTGATGCTTTTCGAGACGACAGAAAGTCGATGTGCAAGGTCACGCGGCACACGCTCTTTGTATCACGGGGCACTCGTTGGCAGTCATGATTGCCGAGGCAATCGCGATCCAGGCTAGGGCACCAATGACCCTGCACAGGTGTGCCGGATCGCAGAGCTACTCGGCGGCGTCTTTGTCGTCATCCGTGGCTTCGCGCAGGCCGGCTTTGAAGTTCCGAATCCCTTCGCCCAGGCCTTTTCCGAGGTTTGCGATGCGTCCCGCACCAAAGAGCAACATCGCGACAAGCGCGATGATCGCCAACTCACCAGGTCCTAGATTGCCCATGCATCACCGTCCTCGTGGAGAGACAGTGCACGAGGCAAGCCAGACTCAGGCTTTGTCGTCGGCCTTATCGTCTTCGTCGTCTTCGTCGTCTTCGTCATCGCCCTCTTCTTCTTTGGGCTCGGCCACGCGCTTCTTGATGTCTTTTTTGGACTCGGCCTTCGCCTCTTTTTTGGCGGGCTCGTCGTCACTCTTTTTCGAGGTCTTTTTAGCGGTCTTCTTCTCTTTCGAGTCGTCCTCGCCGCCCTCGCTCAAGCCTTCTTTGAAGTTCTTGATGCCTTGCCCAAGACCCTTGCCGATGTCTGCAATGCGGCCGGCGCCGAAGATGAGCAGCGCAATCAGCGCGATGATGAGAAGCTCGCCCGGCCCAATATTGCCCATGAGGGCTACTTGGTAGCAGTGCCCTTCCGACTGAGCAAGATCGCGATCAAGACGGCGGCGGGCACCCCAATCACCACGAGGCCAATCGCGCCCACGATGAAGAGCTCGCCGAGGCCTATCGCTCCCATGCGCCGACGCCAACGCGCCGCTCCTGGACTTGAGACACGACCAAGATCGCCAACCCCGTGGCCGCCATGGCGATCACCGGAACCAGCCAAAAATAGCCAGTGTGTGCGTCTGCTCGCTCCATGGCGCGCACTGCTCCGAGCGCCGCGAGCGATCCCGCCGCACCCACGACGATCGACGATAAGGGCGATCGTGCGAGGCGACGGAGTGTCGCCCAAGCCGCGATCATGGCACAGGCGATGGCAGACGAACTCATGACCACAGCGCGCATCCAAGGCGGCAATGTGGATGCGGTGGCCCAAGGAGAGAGGCCTCGGAGCGTGAACGCATGCAGACGCGCATGCGGCGCATCAGCCGTGTTGCCGATCATGAGCGTGGCTTCGTGGAGGTCGATGCGACGCATGTCTCCCGCGATGTGCGCGCTCTCCGCGGTGAACGAGACCTTCGACATCGACGCGGGCCCGTGCCCATAGACGCGCGGCGTGGTGTTCGGCGCGCAGAGCCACGTCACACCGACGAGCGGCACCGAGTACGTCGTCTTGTGGTCCGCGCGCGCGCACGAAGATTGTCCTTCTTCGATCAGATGCGTGGCCACGTTTCCTGGCGCGCTCGCATCGGCACCACCCAACGCCGAAGAGAGCGCGATGACCAGCGCGAACGCGACTGCTTGCGGCATCAAGCGAAGCGCGGTTCGAGTCGGTCGCTCTCCCAAAAGCTCGAGCACGCGCGCCTCTCCACGGTTTGCGAAACGTGCGCACGCCAACGCAAAGCCGATCGGAAAGCCCACCAAAATGGCGGCCTCGAGCGCGACCGCTGCGAGACTGCGAGCGAACGGCAGCGCGACGCGCCAAGGCACATCGGGTTCGAGCACCCACGGCAGCACGCGCACCACGCCCGCAGAGAGCGCGACCGCAGACGCTCCAAGCGACCACATCGCAGCGTATTTGAGCGCAGAGCGCGCGAGCGGTACGTGCATGCGAATGATCGGACTATAACAAATGCCGCGCGATCGAACGCAACGCTAGAGTGCTCGCATGTCGAGCGTCGCGGTGACAGGTGCGAGTGGTTTCGTCGGCAGTGCGGTCGTCCGAGCGCTCCTCGCAGACGGTCGCAACGTCCGCGCACTCGTGGAACCCGGCGCGGACACACGCAACCTCGATGGTCTCGACGTCGACCGCACCCCCTGCGACGTGACCAACCCTGCTCAAGTGCGAATCGCTTTGAGTGGTTGCGAGTCGCTCTTTCATTTAGCTGCAATCTACAAGCTTTGGACGCCTGACCCCGAGCCTCTCTGGCGGGTCAATGTCGAGGGCACCACCAATGTGCTGATCGCGGCGCAAGCGGCCAAAATACGCCGGATTGTGCACACGAGTTCGATCATGGCGATGGGCATCGGGCAAGGCGACACGGACGAGTCGGTGCGCTTCAACACGTTCGATGTGGCGGGCACCTACACGATGACCAAGTTCGTCTCTGAGCGCATTGCGCTTCGGTTCGCGCAAGCCGGCGCGCCCGTGATCGTCGTCAACCCGAGCATGCCGTTCGGTCCCTTCGATCGCGCGCCGACTCCGACGGGACAAATGTTGCTCGCCATCCTCGAGGACAAGGTGCCCGCAATAGGCGATGGGATGTTGAGTGTGATCGATGTCGACGACTGCGCCCGCGGGCATCTGCTCGCAGAAGAAAAAGGCCGACCCGGCGAGCGCTACATTTTGAGCGCGCACGACCTGACTGTTCGCGACTTCGTCCATGGCGTGTGCCGCGTAGCCAAAAAGAAGCCACCGCGTGTCCATGTACCTGGCGCGCTCGGCGCCGCGGTCGCTTTTGGGATCGAAGCGTGGGCCAATTGGATCTCCCACGAAGAACCGCGCGTGACTTACCGCGAGGCGCGCTTCACGCAACGCATGGCGAGATTCTCGAACGCGAAAGCCGTGCGTGAACTCGGTCTGCGTCCGCGCCCTCTCAAAGAAACCATCACCCGCGCAGTGGAATGGTTTCGCGAGAGAGCCAGGACCGACTAGCGCTTTTTGCCGCTCTTTTTGGCCGTTTTCTTCGCGCGCGGCTTCGTTTTGGGAGTCTTCTTCGGTGCTGTCTTTTTTGCGTGAGTCTTTTTCGGGGGGCTCTTTTTCGCGTGCGCTTTCGGCTTCGCGGGGGACTTCTTCGCAGAGGCCTTCTTCGTGGGCTTCGAGGATTTCTTTGGAGTGGCCTTCGTCGCGGGCTTCGCCGTTTTCTTTGGGGCCGCCTTCTTCACACCAGGACCCGACTTCTTCGTCGACTTCTTGGCGGCTTTTGCGGGTCCCATCACGCCGTTCTTCATCAGCGCGCGCGCCAACAATGCGCGGCGCACGACGGTGTCGAAATCGTCAAACTCGAACGGCTTGTCGATGTAAGCGTCCGCGCCATAAAGCGGGCTCGTCAGCGAATTCACATTCTCACCGATGCCCGTGAGAATCACGACGCCCGTGTGAGCGAGCGAGGCATCTTCGCGGATTTTCTTGCACACCTCCCAGCCGCTCACTTCCGGCATCATCACGTCCAAGACGACCAAGTCGGGTCGCCTGCGCCGCGCGAGTTCGATGGCTTGCTCGCCATCGGAGGCTTCGATGACTTCGAACGCGGGATCGCGCATTTGATGAAGGTGGTTGGTGACCATTTCGCGCATCTCGTCGCTATCATCGGCGACGAGCACAAGCGGCTTCTTGAAGGGCATGTCCCGCATCAAACATGACCGTCGCGTGCTGCGCAAGCGTGACGCATCACGCCACGACGAGTTCTCGGAGCGGGCTTGGACGCGCTCCTCAGGCTAAAATCGGACTGGCCGCGTGTTTGTTTCCTTGCGCGTGGCTCAGCCTGGTTGACAATGCCCACCATGCGCAATTCTTTCTTGGTTTTGGGACTCACGGCCACGTTGTTCGGTTGCGGCTCCACATCGCCGAACCTCTTTCCCGACGACGCGGGGATCGACGTGAGCGACATCTCCTGCAGCACGAACGCAGATTGTCCGGCGGCTGCGCCCACGTGCGGCGCGGACGGCAAATGCCAATCGGAGATCGTGTTTCCCGACTCGAGCGCTGACGCGATTCCTGTTTGCGAGGGAATCAAGTGCAACATCGTCAACTGCAACAACGGCAACAAGACCACCCTCACGGGGACGGTCTACGATCCCGCTGGCAAGAACCCGCTCTACAACGTCGTTGTGTACGTCCCCAACGCGCCGGTCGATCCGATCAAGCACGGTCCCGTGTGCGACTCGTGTGGTGGCGCGGCTGTGTCGGGCAAGCCCATCGCGACAGCGCTCACCAACGCGAAGGGGCAATTCAAACTCGAAGACGTGCCCGTGGGTTCGAGTGTTCCGCTCGTGATTCAAGCCGGAAAATGGCGCCGCCAGGTGGTCATCCCCAACGTCCCGCAATGCACGACGACCGCAGTCGATCCCAAGCTCACTCGCTTGCCCGCAAAAAAGAGTGAAGGCGACATGCCTCTCATCGCGCTCGCAGCGGGTTGCGATCCCATTCACACGCTCGTTCAAAAAATCGGTGTCGACCCAAGCGAGATCACCAGCGAGAGCGGCGGGGGCATGATTCAAGTCTTCGCCGGCAAGAACAACCAGAACGGCGGCGTCAGCACCGCGACAGACGCGTACGCGTTTTGGGGCAACAAAACCAAGATGATGAAATACGACATCATCATCAACGAGTGCGAATGCGCACCGTACCCGCGCGACGCGGTCGGACCCGGTTACGCCAACATGGCCGCCTATCTCAACGCAGGCGGTCGGGTGTTTGCGTCGCACTACCACCTCAACTTCTACGGTGAGGTCGGCAAGGCTGATACGAGCCTCCAAAACGCTGCGACCTGGACACTCTGGGGTGGCAGCTCCACCTCATCGCCCTACTTGATCGACACCAGCTTTCCGAAAGGCAAAGCGATGGACGAGTGGCTATTCAACCTCTCGCAGCCAGGTCCGATCAACGGGTATTCGAGCGCGTGGGCGCCCAGCGTCAAGACGACTCCCAAGGGTCAAATCCAGACGTTCAATGTCGGCGACATTGGCGGGGCCAAGCCGGGACTATCGCAGCGATGGATCTATCCGCAAGGTGGCGGATCGGTCTCGTACATCTCGATCAACATGCCGACGAACCTGCC
>JAYVXK010000430.1:0-1906 GCA_043785265.1 Myxococcales bacterium
GACGGGCTGATTTTCGTGGGTTTGGACATGATCGGCGAGCGCCTCACCGAAGTGAATGTCACCAGTCCCACGGGCATTCAAGAACTCGGACGGCACAAAGGTCGCGACGTCGCCGACGACGTGGTCGCGTGGGTCGAGAACAGAGCGCTCGAGCTCTCGCCCAGCTTGCGGAGCATTCCTTCTTCGGGTGAGTAGTCTCGATCCGTGCCGATCACGATCACCATCCTGCCTGACGAAAGCACGGGCGCCACCGAGGCGCCCAAGCTCACTTTCGACGCGCATCGCGTGGTCATCGGCCGTGGTGCGAGTTCGGATGTCCGCTTGCCCGATGCAAGTGTGAGTTTGCGACACGCGAGCATTCAAGCCAAAGGCTCCGAGTACACGATCTTGGACGAAGGCAGCACCAACGGTTCGTGGGTTGGCGGCGTCAAGTTGTCACCACGTTCTGCGCGCACGTTGCGCACTGGAGACTTGGTGCGTTTGGGTCGCGTGTGGATCGAAGTGGCCATCGACCAGACGCCCGCAACCGCTGATTTGCCCGGAAAAACACGTGACATCGCGCTGGCGCTGGTCGCCCAAGCGATGCGTTCGCTCGGCGACGATACGGTCCCGAAGGTGCGCGTGGTCGAAGGTCGCGACGCGGGTCTTACCCTGCTGCTCGAAGAAGAAGGTCGTGTCTATCGCGTCGGTCGAGGCGAAGCTTGCGACATTCCGCTCGCTGACGAAGACGCATCGCGTGAGCACGCGCAGATCGTGCGTCGCGTTGCGACGATCCTCGTTCGGGACCTCGGTTCGAAAAACGGCACCGCATTGGGCGACCAACAAGTGCCATTCGGCCGAGACGCCGTGTGGCGGCCTGCGGTGATGATGCGCGTCGGCGCCCACGTGCTCGCTCTCGAAGAGCCAGTCGCAGTCGCGCTCGGCGATCTCGAATCGGCCCCTGACGAACCGATGAGCGCAGAAGAACAACAAGCGCCACGACCCAGTGCCGAGCCGAAAGACCCCGGGCAAGTGAGCGAGCGCGGCGCGGCGCCCATTGCACAGATTGCCTCCGCCACCACTGTGACAATAGCTCGCAAAAAGAAGGGCTTTCTGTCGAGCACCGACTTCTTCGTCATTGTCGCGGCACTGATCGTGATCGTTCTCTCGGTCGCCGGACTCGCGTGGCTCTTTAGAGGGTGATCATCCCGTGCGAGCGCGGACCGTGCGCTTCTTCGTGACGCCTGGCGGGTAGTAGAGGGGCAACCCGTCAAGTGGGATCGCCGCGAGCATCGCCTCGAGTTCGTGTGCACTCGCCGGTCGGTCGTACGCTTTTTTGCGCAAGCACTTCATGACGGCGTCGTCGAGCGCCTCAGGGATCGGCAGATCGGGACGGCGCACGCGCATCGACGTTGGCGTCTGTCGTTGGTGCAGATCGAGCAACTCGCGACGCGACGACGACGAGATTGGCAACTCACCCGTGAGCGCTTCGTACATCAACACACCGAGTGCATACAGATCCGTGCGCGCCTCTACTGCTGCGCCGATGCATTGCTCTGGAGCCATGTACTCCGGTGTTCCAAGTGTGTAGCCCGCCTGCGTCAGCGACTCTGCGCTCGTGAGTTTGCTCATCCCAAAATCGAGGACCTTGGACGTGCCGTCCTCGCAGAGAAAAATGTTTCCAGGCTTCAAGTCGCGGTGAACGACGCCTTTTTGGTGCGCAGCTGCGAGCGCGCTACACACGCCGATGAAACACGGAATCGCAAATCCTGGAGCGATGAGACCATCTTTGCTGAGTTTGTCTGCCAGCGATCGACCGATGAGTCGCTCCATCACCACATAGATCGAACCGTCTGGCATTTGATCGAGATCGAGCACACGCGCGATGTTTGGATGATCCACATGCACTTGGACGTGCGCCTCGCGA
>JAYVXK010000431.1:0-1906 GCA_043785265.1 Myxococcales bacterium
GACGAACGCGAGAGAGGAGCGCGAGGATCAGCGAGCCGCCAATTACGACGACTGCGAGTGGTTTTTGCGTCTGCGCACCGATGCCGTTGGAGAGCGCGGCTGGCAGAAGACCGAGCGTCGCCACGAGCGTGGTCATCAATGCCGGGCGGAAACGCTTCTCGCCTGCCTCGCGCGCCGCGACTTCGAGCGACAACCCCTCGACGTTTCGGAGCCGCTGGAAATAGGTCACGACCAAGATCGCGTCCTGTATCGCGATCCCGAATATGGATATGAATCCCATCGCGGCCGATACCGAGAAGTTGATGTGCGTAATGAGCAGAGCAAGCGCACCACCCGTGCATGCAACTGGAATCGAAATCACGACGATGAACGTATCTAGCCAGTTGCGCGTCGCTCCGTAGACCAAGAAGACGATGAGCACGAGAGTGATCGGTACGATGATGATGAGCCGGTGGAAGGCTTCCTTGAGCTCGTTCATCTCTCCACCCCACTCGAGGTGAGAGTCGTACGGGAGGTGGACCTTGTCCTTGATGCGCAGCTGGGCTTCGCTGACCGTGGACTGCAAATCGCGACCGCGCACGCTGAACTTGACGGGGACATAACGAGAGCCGTCCTCGCGATAGATCACCGTCGGGCCGTCTTCCTGGGTGATCTTGGCGATCTGACCTAGAGGGATGACTTGGTGATCGGGCGTCGCGACAGTGATCTCGCGTATGGCTTCGATCGACTCGCGATAGGGTTTGAGCCATCGCACGGTGAGGTCGAAGTGCTTTTCGCCTTCGTAGAGTTGAGTGATCGCTTGACCACCGATCGCCGCTTGTACGATCTGCTCGACGTCTCCGGTGTTGAGTCCGTATCGCGCGCACGCAGCGCGGTCAGGCACGATCTTCACGTTGGGTTGCCCGAGCGAATGGAAGACACCCAAGTCCTTCACGCCACGAATGCCGCCCATGACATCCGCGATCGCATTGGCGTTCTCTTCGTTGGTCTTCAGGTCGGTTCCGGCGATTTTTACGGAGTTTTCGCCTTTGACGCCGCTGATTGCTTCTTCGACGTTGTCGGAAATCATCTGCGAGAAGTTGAACACCACGCCAGGGAACGCCTGGTTCATTTCGACCGAGAGTTCGTCTGTCAGCGACTCCTTAGTGACTCCGCGCGGCCACTCGTCGAAAGGCTTGAGCGGCGCAAAAAGCTCGATGTTGTAAAAGCCAGAGACGTCCGTGCCGTCGTCGGGCCGCCCGAGCTGCGACACCACAGTCTCGACCTCGGGGTGTCTGCGATTCTGCTCGGTGCAGACCACGGGCTTCTCTGGACAACCCCGCAGGATGTCGCGCATGCGTCCTACGTGTCTGGCCGACTGTTCGAGTGAGATGGACGTCGGAAGCGTCGCGCGAATCCAGAAATTTCCTTCTTCGAGTTTGGGCATAAACTCGCCGCCAAGCAGCGGGAAGATGGCGCCACACGCGACACACAGCGCCACGGTCATTCCCAACGCGACGAGCGGGCGCTTCATGAGCGCTTCGGACGGCGGATGATACGCGCGATGCAACAGACGCATCACGAGGCTCTCTTTTTCCTCGCTCGAAGCAGACACGAACTTCGACGCGAGCACTGGCGTCAGCGTGAGCGCCATCAAGATCGCGCCGCCGATCGCGAACGCATAGGTGTGCGCCATGGGCGAGAAGATCACCCCAGAGACCCCCGTCATGGTGAAGAGGGGCAAGAACGCGACTCCAATGATGATGGTCGAGAACATCATGGGACCACCGACTTCGCGCGCGCCGGCTTGAATGCGGTCGCGCATGGTCCCCTTCCCGTGAGGGCCAAGATGGCGGAAAATGTTCTCCATCATGATCACGGTACTGTCGACGACGATTCCAAAGTCGACGGCACCAATGGATATCAA
>JAYVXK010000432.1:0-1895 GCA_043785265.1 Myxococcales bacterium
CTCCTCCCCCATGAACATGGGGGAGGTCGGGAGGGGGCTGCCAACTCATAGCCCGTGGTCCTCTCTGTCGGAATCATCCTTGGGTTCCGTCAGCGGCGAGGGGCCGGACTTGATGTTCACAGACCCAGTCAGTGGAGCAATCAAGAGCGTGAGCGTGTCTGCGTCTTGTGTTGAATCACCGATGCGCAACTGAATCGAGGCTCGCTCGGTCTGACCGCCGGGCCAGAAGTACAAATAGGCGCGGTCCGACGTTCGAGGCATGTCGTCGTGGGTCGTTTGAATCGAGCGAAACGAAATGTTGCCCGGCAGATCGCGGACCTTACCTTTGGTGTCCGTGTCGATCGCGAGCAGACCCATGTCCACTTGCTTGAAGTGCGCGCGTGGTGCCGACGGGCCCTTGATCAGTCGAGCGCTCTCGGCGATTGACTGTTGTTCCAGAGCAGTCACGGCCTCAGCGCCGCCCGTCCCCGTCGAATCCTTGGGGGTCACGAGCATGGGTTGCTCGGCCTCTTCCATCCAGAATGATCTCTCCTGAAAATCGAAGACCAGTCTCACGCTCTTGGAGGTCGAGCTCGCTCGGGTATAGGCGACGCGAATCACCCCAACGAGGCTCGTGGCTGTTTTCTTGAGCTTTGCGCTCGCGAGCTGGCCCGACCCCATGAGCACGCCCACCGCGAGCAGGCCGACAATCGCGAGCACGACGAGCATCTCGATGAGGGTCAAGCCACGCGAGTTTGCGCGACGACGCAAACCTCTGTGCAACTTGTCCCTCAACAAACCCATCGATGACTATTCCTGTTTGCTCGGTTCGGGGATGCGGATGTCGTCCGCGGTGCTTTCCTTCTTGTCGGGTCCGAAGCTGATCACTGTGGTCGAGTCGTCTTCGCAGAAAATCTTGAAGGGTGTACCCCATGCGTCCACGATCGAGCTGGTGACGCTCAGCTCCTTCTGGTCCTTGAGCAACTGGGGTGTCGGGCAGTCGTTGCCATGATTGGCGCGCCACGCCTCGGACACCGTATGGAGCGCAATGGCGCTCTGCTTGGTGGTGTCCTTTTGGGCCTGAATGAACTTCGGAATGGCGTACACCGCGATGCCGCCGGCGATCAGGCCGACGATCGCGAGCACGATGAGGATCTCGACGAGCGTGACGCCTCGCGCTCGCTTGCGCGCGCGGACGCGACGTAACAGTTGATGGATCAATTGTCCCTTATCCATGACAGACTCCTTGTCTCATTCCACGCGATCGAGGCCGCCGGGGGTACCGTCGGGCCCATCGCTCGATAAATCAAAACCCTTAGGATCGCGCCTACCGGGACACACCAGTCTTAGTGGTCTGCCCCATGCGTCCACGGGCACGTCGCGGCTGTAACCTCCGCTGACGAGCTCGTTGAGATCTCGCGGACACGCGGCCGAGTGATCTGCGCGATACTGTTGCACCGCATAAAACGCGGTCGAAATCGACGCGCGTGTCGCCCTCACGCTCGCGTCGTGTTCCTCGCGACGATGAATGAGAGCGATGACCGCGACGACGAACAACACCAACATGACGACGCGGATTCGCGTGCGCTGGACGAGACCCAAGACGCCAGAGCGTTTCTCCCAAGGGAAGAACACTCCGGAAAGTCCCCGACTACGGGGGCCTGTCTTGATGGATCGTCTGAGCGTTGCCACGGGGTCTCCTTATTGGACGAAGTCGTTCATCTGAATGAGAGGCATCAAGATCGAAAACGCGATGAAGCCGACGGCGCCACCGAGGATGACGATGATCAGTGGCTCCATGAGACTGGTCATCGCGGTCACGCGCGTGTCCACTTGCATGTCATAAGCTTTTGCGACGTTCTCGAGCATCTGTTCGAGCTGTCCGCTCTTCTCGCCGACAGCGATCATGTGAGTCA